>JAHEEL010000029.1 GCA_024640745.1 Actinomycetes bacterium | reverse complement strand
GAAGGCCAACATCCTCCTGCTCGGGCCGACGGGATCGGGCAAGACCCTGCTCGCGCAGACCCTCGCCAAGATCCTCGACGTGCCCTTCACGATCGCCGACGCGACGACGCTCACCGAGGCGGGCTATGTGGGTGAGGACGTCGAGAACATCGTGCTCAACCTCTTGCAGGCTGCCAACTACGATGTCGAGCGGGCGCAAAGGGGCATCATCTACATCGACGAGATCGACAAGATCGCCCGAAAGGCCGAGAACCCCTCGATCACGCGGGACGTCTCCGGCGAAGGTGTCCAGCAGGCCCTGCTGAAGATCCTCGAAGGGTCGGTTGCCTCTGTGCCACCGCAAGGGGGGCGCAAGCACCCCCATCAGGAGTTGATCCAGGTCGACACCACCAACATGCTGTTCATCTGCGGCGGCGCCTTTGCCGGGCTGGAGGACGTCATCCAGAACCGGATTGGCAAGAACTCGGTCGGATTCGGCGCCGAGGTCCACTCCAGCGACGGTCGCCGGCCGGCCGAGTTGATCAGCGAGGTTCTGCCCGAGGACCTCCTGGGCTACGGGCTGATCCCTGAGTTCATCGGGCGCCTGCCGGTGATCGCGACCGTCGACGACCTCGATGTCGAGGATCTCGTGCACGTACTCACCGAGCCAAAGAACTCGCTGGTCCGGCAGTACGCGAAGTTCTTCGAAATGGACGGCGTTGAGCTGGTCATCACCGACGATGCACTGCGCGCTATCGCCGAGCAAGCGATGAAGCGCGGGACCGGAGCCCGCGGTCTCCGCGCCATCATGGAAGAGGTCCTCCTCGACACGATGTACGAGCTCCCTGCACGCACAGACGTTGCCCAGGTGGTCATCGACGAGCAGGTCGTCCGAGATCGAGTCAATCCCACGCTCGTTCCCATCTCGGACTTGGTCTCGACGGACCTGCCGGAAGAGCGCACGGCCTGAGCCCGGGCGATGGGGCGCTGGCAGCGGAACGCCAAGGTGGCGTTCATCGGCTCGCACGGAATTCGGAAGACCACGGCCGCCCACGGATTCGCCAATGCAATGCAACGGGCGGGCCGGTCGGTGGAGTACGGGCGTGAGGTGGTCCGGGACAATCCGCTCGGCATCAACGAAGGCGCCACGGGCGAAGCCCAGCTCTGGGTCATCGTTTCGCAGATCCGCCAGGAGCTGACGCTCGCACCGAAAGCCGAAGTCCTCGTGCTCGACCGCGGGGTGATGGACAACTACGCCTACTACCTGCGGGCATGCGGGGGAGACGATCGGTTTGCGGTCGAGCCGATGGTGCGCGAGTGGTCGAAGACCTACGACCTCGTGATTCGCCTGCTCCCCGACGTCGACCTCTCATCGGACGGGGTTCGCTCGACGTCCGACGCCTTCCGCATCGAGATCGAACGGATTCTCGACGCCCACCTCGACGTCTTTGTTCCCCAGCGATCCCGGGTGAACGTCCCGGCATCGGAGATCGGCGACGGCTACGACTGGTTTCCCACAGCCGAACGCCTCGCTGCGCTGATAAACGAGCCACTCTTTGCCGACGGAATACCGAAGCGCAGGATCGCCAGGAAGCGACGTGTCAAGCCGCCCCCCGGCCCCCAAATGACGTTCGAAGACCAATAGAACAGAGACTCGAGAGAAGAGACGCTCGACCAGAGGCCAAACCGCGGGCCGATTCGGCTTCTGTCGTGCGTCTCGAGTCTCGTGTCTTGTGTCTCGAATCTCTTCCCCCGCGTCTGTCGCGATCCGCGCGTTCCTCCCGATTGCTTGCGCGCCTGTTCGTCTGGGTGTGACTAGTCCGTCTGCCCTGGCAACGTTGTGTCTCGACGACCACGGAGCGTGTTCTTATGGTGGGCACAGATGAAAGCAGCCGGCAACCAGCCGGCCTCGGTTCGGGCTTGGGCAGGGGGAATGGTGGAGAGGCCGGGGACCTAGCGGTTCCCGGCCTCAGCCTTTTGTGGTGCGACTGCGCCTCTATCATGACCACCTTGCCGGAGGAATCGATGACCGAGGGGCATGATGAAGCCAACGTACGACCCGAGCGCCGTCGAGTCGCGCTGGTACTCCGTCTGGGAAGACGCCGGTGCCTTTCGGCCTGAGATCAACCCCGACGGCGTGCCCTACTCGATCGTCATCCCACCCCCGAACGTCACCGGGGTGCTCCACATGGGGCACGCCCTCGACCTCTCGATCCAGGATGCCCTGATCCGCCGCAAGCGCATGCAAGGCTATGCCGCCTTGTGGCTGCCCGGAACCGACCACGCAGGGATCGCCACGCAGAACGTCGTTGAACGGGAGCTGGCCGCCGAGGGGATCGGCCGACACGACCTTGGGCGTGAGCAGTTCATCGAACAGGTGTGGGCGTGGAAAGCGAAGTCGGGGAATCGCATCACCGAGCAGATGCGGACCATGGGGTTCTCCACCGACTGGACCCGTGAGCGGTTCACCCTCGACGAGGGTCTCTCGCGTGCCGTTCGCAAGGTGTTCGTATCGCTCTTCGACGAAGGTCTGATCTACCGGGACAACCGGATCATCAATTGGTGTCCGCGTTGCCATACGGCAATCTCGGAGATCGAGGTCGACCACGAAGACGAGGTCGGCGAGCTCACCCACATCAAGTATCCGTTCGCTGACGGCGACGGGTCGATCACGGTTGCTACGACGCGCCCCGAGACGATGCTCGGCGACACCGCGGTGGCGGTGCATCCCGACGACGACCGGTACCGGGATTCGGTTGGTCGGATGATTCGCCTGCCGCTGATCGACCGTGAGATTCCGGTGGTCGCCGATGAGGGCGTGGAGCTCGGCTTCGGTACCGGAGCCGTCAAAGTGACGCCGGCACACGACCCGCTGGATTTCGAGATCGGTCGCCGGCACGGTCTCGACGAGATCCAGGTCATCGACACCGAAGCCCGAATCACGGAGCACGGCGGTCCCTTCCGCGGCCAGGACCGGTTCGAGGCCAGGGAGGCCATCCGTCACGAACTCAAGAAGCGCGGGTTCCTCGAGCGCATCGAGGATCACCACCACTCGGTCGGCCATTGCTCTCGCTGCGGCACCGTTGTCGAGCCACTGCTGTCGTTGCAGTGGTTCGTGAAGGTGAAGCCGCTGACCATCCCGGCGATCGCGTCCGTGAAGGAAGGACGCACCCGATTCATCCCGAAGCGGTGGGAGAACAACTACTTCCACTGGATGGAGAACCTGCGGGATTGGTGCATCAGCCGGCAGCTTTGGTGGGGCCACGAGATCCCCGCCTGGTACTGCGACGACTGCGACGCGGTCGTCGTCGCGCAGGAACCACCGACCGAATGCCCCGAATGCGCGGGCTCGTCCCTGAAACAGGATGAGGACGTGCTCGACACGTGGTTCTCCTCTCAACTCTGGCCGTTCTCCACGATGGGATGGCCCGAGAGCACCGACGACCTCGACACGTACTACCCGACGAGCGTGTTGGTCACCGGGTTCGACATCATCTACTTCTGGGTCGCGCGCATGATGATGATGGGCCTGCACTTCACCGGAACCGAGCCGTTTGCCGACATCTCGATCCACGGGCTCATCAGGACGGCCGACGGGCGCAAGATGTCGAAATCGTCCGGCAACGCGCTCGATCCGCTCGAGCTGGTTGAGCGTTACGGGGCCGACCCGCTGCGCCTCGCGCTCATCCAGGCGGCTGCCCCGGGCCACGATGTCCCGTTCGACGAGGCGTGGGTAGACGCCACGCGGCGCTTCGGGAACAAGCTTTGGAATGCGCTCCGCCTCGCCGTGGAGCACATGGAGATCCGCAACGTGCCCGAGACCGGCGGCTACCCCACAAAGCCCGGTCCCGAAGACGCGTGGATACTGCAACGGCTCGGTGAGGTCACCGCGGAGTTCGACCGCCTCTTCGACGACTACCGATTCTCCGACGCCTACGGCCTGCTCTACAACTTCGCCTGGGCCGAACTGTTCGACTGGTACCTCGAGATGGCCAAGACGGCGCTGCGCGACAATGACCGCGCTCCGACAACACGGGTCACGCTGGGCGTCGTCCTGCGCGATCTGCTGAAGCTGTTCGCTCCGGCAATTCCCTTCGTCACCGAAGAGCTCTGGGCCGAGCTCGGCGACGGGACCCTTCTGGCAACGGCGACATGGCCCGAGCCGCCGACGTTCTCAGGGCCCGCGGGGATGGCGGTGTTCCAGGATCTCGTCACGCGGCTGCGCCGCTTCCGGTCGGAGCACCAGATCAGTCCGAAGACGCCGATCGAGGTCACCGTCCACGACCCGGACGGCGTAGCCGACCCCTGGTGGTCAGAGCACCTCACGGACCTGACCGGATGCGCCATCACCTATGGGAGCCCCCTCGACGGCGGAGGCGTGAGCCGGGTCATCGCCGGACCCGTTCAGGCGTTCATCCCACTCGAAGGCCTCGTCGATATCGACGCAGAACGCGAGCGGCTCAAGAAGGGTCTCGCCGACACCGAGCGAGAGCTCGAACGCTCCCGCTCGAAGCTCACGAATCCAAGCTTCCGCGATCGGGCGCCCGCCGAGGTCGTGGCCGCGGAAGAGGCGAAGCTCGCCAAAGCCGAAGGACGGGCCGCGAAGCTCCACGCCCAACTGGACGAGCTGGACTGACATGGAGCAATCGATTCCGATCGTCGAGACGCGCTCCGACGCCGAGGCGTTCCTCGACGAACGCATCGGACAGGGCGTCAAGCCGGGACTCGAACGCATCTCCGGGCTTCTGGGCTTCATGGGTGATCCCCACCGCGACTATCCGGTGATCCAAGTTGCCGGCACGAATGGCAAGACGACGGTGACCCGGCTCATCGCCGACATCCTTGGAGCTCACGGCATCCGGACCGGGACGTTCACTTCGCCGCACCTGCATCGCGTCGAGGAGCGATTCTCGATCGACGGCGCGCCGATCTCCGCCGACGAGTTCACGGAAGCCGTTGCGGGCATCGCATGGTTCGTCGAGGAATACGAGCAACGCTCCGGAAGCGGTGTCACCTACTTCGAGGTGACGGCCGCCCTGGCGTTCTCCGTGTTTGCCGACGTCGCGCTCGACGTGGCCGTGGTCGAGGTTGGGCTCGGCGGTCGGTGGGACGCCACGAGCGTCGTCGACGCGTCCGTCGCCGTGATCACGGGCATTGCGCTCGACCATGTCGAGTACCTCGGCGAGACGCTGGGCGAGATCGCGGGAGAGAAGGCCGCCATCATCGACCGCGATGGAGTTGTCGTCACCGGGCCGTTGCCTCCGGCGGCCGATGGGGCCATCACCGCAAGGGTCGATGAAGCCGGAGCAAGGTGGTACCGCGCCAACGATGCGTACGCCGTCTCCGACGCCAGGATTGCGGTCGGGGGATGGATGGTTGACATCGACGGCATCTACGCCCGGTACGGCGATCTCTACCTTCCGACACACGGCCGCCACCAGGTCGACAACCTCGCGACCGCTATCGCCGCCTCCGAGGCTTTCCTCGGCCGGCCGCTTGACAACGACGCGCTCACCGCTGCGTTGGTTGCGAGCACCCAGCCCGGGCGAATCGAGGTCGTCCACCATCACCCGCTCGTCGTGGTCGACGGAGCGCACAACGTCCAGGGCATCGAGGGTCTCGCAGCGGCCCTGTCCGACGAATTCCCCGACGCCCAATGGCACGTCGTCGCCGGCATGCGGGGGAAGCGATCGCCCGAGCAGATCCTCGCTCCGCTTCGCGGTCTCGCCGACCACTTGTGGGCCACGGCGCCGGACGATGAGGGAGCGATCGACCCGGCAATGATTGCCGATGGGGGCGGTCGGGCCCTCGCGTGCGATTCGACGATTGTTGCCGGCGTTCCCGAAGCGGTTGCTGCAGCAATGGAAGCTGCCGGACCCAAGGGATCGATCGTCGTCGCGGGGTCCCTCTATGTGGCAGGGGAAGCGCGAGCGTCGCTCATCGGCACCGAGTTTCGCCCATCCGGCGTGCACGTGCGCTATGAGGCTGAACCGGAAGGCGAGTCGCCGGACGAGGCGTGGCTCGACACCGAAGACGCCTGGACGGAAGAGGGCTCCGACGGGTAGCCTCCCGGCCATGGCAACCGAATCAACTTTCGTGATGGTGAAGCCGGATGGCGTCCAGCGCGGTCTGGTCGGCCAGGTCATCTCGCGTTTCGAACGCAAGGGACTCCGGCTCGATCGGATGCGCATGCTGCAGATCGACGATGAGCTGGCGTCACGACACTACGCCGAGCACATCGACAAGCCCTTCTACGGCGAGCTTGCATCGTTCATTACGAGTGGCCCCGTCGTCGCTATGGCGTGGACCGGTGAGTCCGCAATCTCGGTTGCTCGAACGCTCATGGGTCCCACCAATCCGGCGGAGGCGCCGCCCGGTACGATCCGGGGCGACTTCGGCCTCATCATTACCGAGAACATCGTGCACGGATCGGATTCATCGACGAGCGCCGACCGAGAGCTCGGGCTCTTCTTCGGCTGACCCAGGACCGCTAGCCGCTCTTACAGGTACACTGTTGAGACACTCCCAGGGAATGCTCCCATGAATAGTCTTCTCTCCTTCGCAGGCCGCGACATGGCGATCGATCTCGGTACTGCCAACACTCTCGTGTTCGTGCGCGGACAGGGCATCGTCCTCAATGAACCGTCGGTGGTCGCGATCAACACGCGTGACAATCGTCCGCTCGAGGTCGGCATGGCCGCCAAGCGCATGATCGGACGCACGCCATCGTACATCCAGGCGATCCGACCCCTCCGTGACGGTGTGATCGCGGATTTCGACGTGACCGAGAAGATGCTGCGCTACTTCATCGACAAGGTCCATACCGGTCGGTTCGCGGCCAGGCCCCGCATCGTGATTTGCGTGCCGTCCGGCATCACTGCGGTGGAGCGTCGGGCGGTCGAAGAGGCGGCGTACCATGCCGGCGCCCGCCGCGCCTATACGATCGAGGAGCCGATGGCGGCAGCGATCGGGGTCGGCCTTCCGGTCCACGAACCGACGGGCTCGATGATCGTTGATATCGGCGGCGGCACGACCGAGGTGGCCGTCATCTCCCTCGGCGGCATTGTCGTTTCGAAGAGCATCAGGATCGGTGGCGACGAGCTCGACGACTCGATCATCCAATGGGTCAAGAAGGAATACAGCCTCATGCTCGGTGAGCGGACGGCTGAGCAGGTGAAGATGGCGATCGGTTCGGCCTGGCCCTATGCCGACGAGCCGGCTGCGGAGGTCCGCGGTCGCGACCTCATCACCGGACTCCCCAAGACCATCGTGCTCTCCAGCCAGGAGATCAGGGAGGCAATTGAGGAGCCGGTGGAGGCCATCGTCGACGCCGTGAAGTACACCCTCGACAAGACACCGCCGGAGCTTGCAGCCGACGTGATGGAGCGCGGCATCGTGCTCGCCGGCGGCGGAGCCCTCCTGCGCGGCCTCGACCAGCGATTGGTCCACGAGACCGGCATGCCGATCGTCACTGCGGAGCGTCCGCTGCAGAGCGTTGTCCTTGGTTCGGGAGCGGTCCTGGAGGAGTTCGACGTGCTCCACGTCGTCCTCCAATCCAGCGGCCGTGTGTGACGTGGCCGCCGGCCGGAACTGATGTTTCCCTCTGGAAGACGCCTCGACCGCGCAACCGCTCTGTTCATCTCGCTATTGGCGGTCGGCTTCCTCATCGCAACCTTCGACGTGCGTGCCTCGGGCGACAGCGCGACCACGGTGCTGCGTGGTGGAGCACAGGCGCTTGCCGAGCCCATCCAGGGAGGCATCGACTTCCTCGTGCGGCCTGTGGTCGGATTCGTAGACGGCATATCGAACGTAGCGGGCCTCCGAGACCAAAATGAGCGCCTCGAGGCCGAGGTACAGCGCCTCGAGGCACGGCTTCGCGAGACCGCAGCGCTCGAGCGGCGCGTCGCCGAGCTTGAAGCGATCAACGACCTCGCGCCGCCAGAGGGATTGGCGAGCGTCACGGCACGCATCTATTCGTCCGGGACCTCGACATTCGATCAGGTGCGGTTCATCAACAAGGGCTCGTCCGATGGGATCATCGCCGGCCAGGCCGTGATCGACGAGAGCGGCCTCGTCGGCCGCGTCGACCTCGTCACGGGCTCGTCGGCGCGAGTCCGCCTCATCACGGATCCACTCGTCTCGGTCGGTGTTCGTATCCAGGACACGAACCAGACCGGTGCGGTCACCGGCCGTGGCGACGACGTCCTCCAACTCGACATGTTCGACGCGACAGCGCCGGCGACGGAAGGCTCGGTGCTGATCACCGACGGCAGCCGATTCCCGCCCGGTGTCGTGGTCGGCTTCGTCCGGGAGACCAAGGAAGCGAACGTCGGGTTCGCCTTGCGAACCACGGTCAATCCCGCGGCCGTGTTCACCGAACTCGACTTCGTCAAGATCGTCGTCGGCTGGTCGCCGCTCGACGCGGATCCCGAGACCGGTGATCCGCTCATCGATCCACCGTCGTTCACCGATCCGGGGCAGGAGCTCCAATGACCAGTGGCAGAATTGTGATTGCACTCGGCCTCGTGATGGGCGCCGTGCTGATCCAGACCACGGTGTTCCAACATGTCAAGCCGTTCGGTTATGCGCCCGCGCTCGGCCTCCTTGCTACGATCGCGACCTCCCGCTACCTCAACCCGGAGCCGGCGCTGTTCGTGGGGTTCAGTGGGGGGTTCCTCCAGGACCTCCTCGGCGGTTCGCCGCTCGGTCTTTGGGCCTGCACCTTCACGGTCATCGTGTTCATCACGCTCAAGATCCGCGATCGCGAGGTCGCCGGCCCGATCGCCGTCCTTACCGGTGTCTTCGGCTTGACCTTCATTGGACAGTCGACATATGCCGTGCTTGGGACGCTCTTCGGCCAGGGCATCATCGGTCGCCCCGGCCTCGTTTGGGATCTCATCGTGCCATCGATCTACAACGTTGTGCTCGCCTATCCGGTGTTCTGGCTCACCAGGGCAGGGGTCCGCCCCAAAGAACGGACGTGGGTGACATGAACGGGACATGGCGGCTCGCGACGGTGGGACTCGTGATGGCGGTGATGATGGGTGCGCTCGGCCTGCGGCTGTGGTCAATCCAGGTCACCGAGACCGACGAATACACGGCCGAGGCCGAACGCAACCTCGTCCGACTTGTCCCCACTCCCGCTCCTCGCGGCGACATCTACGATCGGAACGGCAAGCTGCTGGCCGGTACGACTGCATCGCTTGCCGTCGTTGTCGACATGGGCCTCGTCGAGGACGACTTCGAGGAAGACCTGGCTCAGCGTCTGGCGGCGTTTCTCGACGAGCCGGCCAGCAACATCATGGAGCGGTTCGAGAATGCCAACTCCGGGGCCCAACTCATCCTCGCCAAGGACCTGACGGAGCAGCAGGCGCTGACGCTCGTGGAGCATCGAGAGGACTTCCCCGGCGTCGCCGTGATTCCGCAGCCGGTACGCGACTATCCGAACGCCGAGCTTGCCGCACAGGTGCTCGGCTACATCGGCAAGCCGTCCGCTGCGGATCTCGAGCGGCCCGAGGTGAAGGGGACCGATGTCGTCGGGAAGGCCGGGGTCGAGCGCTACTACGACGACCAACTCAGGGGCACCGAAGGCGTGATCAAGTACCAGGTCGATGCCGGCCGATCCGTGCTGCAGCGCCTCGGTGAGGACGAGTCGGCGCCCGGGAACAACCTCATCCTGACGATCGACAGCGGCGTCCAGGAGCAGCTGCAGGTGTCACTCGAGGGCGGTCTCGCCATGGCCAGATCCCTCGAGATGGCCGAGCGGGCGGAGGCAATCGAGGAACAAGACATCCGCACGCGCCTCTTCCTCGCAAATGAGGAGGCCCAGCTCGAAGCCCAGCGGGCTGCCATCGCAGAACGGGCTGCTGCCGCCGAGGCCAGCGAGGATGGGACGGTAGACGAGGACAGCATCGCTTTGGAGACTCCCGAGGCAATCGACGAGGGAGCGGTACTCGGCTCGCTCTATTGGGGGTTGCCGATCGATGAGAGCGGCGTCTGTGTGCCCGTTCAGCGTGTTGAGGTCGGCGTGGGGTCGCGGACCTTGCTGTCGGGATCTCGAGAGCGGACGATGCGACTCGATGCCGTGCTCGAGAACGGTTCACAGCGCGTCGCGGTCGTCGACATCGACGGTGAGCAGTACGAGGTGGAGGAGGGCGACACCTTTGCGACGACGCTCCGCGTCATTGCCGTTGAGCAGGACGCCCTCGTCGTCTCACACTCCGACAAGTGGTGCCCGGTGCGGTCGGTCGGTGTCGTTGAAGACCCGAATGACGGATCCATCATTGCGATGGCGTCGTATCCGTCGTTCGATCCCGAGGCGTTCGTGAACGGGCTCACACAGAGTCAGTGGGAGAGCCTCGGTACGATCAACGCGTTCACGAACTTCGCCGTCCAGGGACAGTACGCCCCGGCATCGACCTTCAAGGTGGTCTCCTACATCCTTGCGCTCGAGGAGGGGATCTATCCGCTCGACCGACCGATCAACGACCGGACGCTCGGCGACGAGAGCCCGGCCGTGGATGACGCGGCTGCGGATGAGGCCGCGGCGGATGACGCAGCGGCGGAGGGCGAGGAGACGTCGACGACGACGGTACCGCCATCTGACGACGAATTGCTGCCGCTCACGTCGGACACCGATCTCTACAACTGCACCGGGAGCCTGCGATTCCGGTTCAACGACGGTTCGTCGCAGGTCTATCGCGATTGGAAGCGCAACGGCCATGGACCGCTCGATCTGCACGGTGCGCTCCAGGCATCGTGCGATCTGTACTTCTGGGAGATCGCGCTTCGGGTCTGGAACGAGCGTTCCGATGAGACCGGCATCAACAACGAGGACTTGTGGCAAGAATGGGCGCGCTCGTTCGGGTTCGGCACTGAGACCGGTGTCGACCTGCCGTTCGAGAAACCGGGGCTGATTCCCGACCGTCAGTGGTTCCGGGAGGAACAGCGGAAGAATACGGGGCGTGTGCGGTCGACCGGACCCTGGGTGGGTGGCGACCTCATGAACGCCGTTGTCGGCCAGGGGACGGTGCTCGTCACTCCGCTGCAGCTCGCAAACGGCTTCTCGGCGATGCTCAACGGCGGGACCCTCTGGGAGCCCCGAGTGGTGGCGGAGATGGTCAACCAGGACGGCGAGGTCGTCGATGAGAACGAGAAGGCCACGATCGGAGCAGTTGATCTCGATCCCGGCACCGTCGAGGCCTTGCGACTCGACATGCAGCAGGTTGTCAACGGGCCGATCGGCACGGCGCGAAGCGCGTTTGCCGGCTTCGGGCCGAACGTATCGAGCGTCGGCGGGAAGACGGGGACCGCGGAGATCATCAAATCCACCGAGGATGTCCAGGAGGTCGACACGGCGTGGTTCGTCGGTGTTGCGCCGGTCGAATCACCCGAATACGTCGTGACCGTCGTCGTTGAGCGCGGCGGCTCGGGCGGTCGTGTTGCAGCGCCGGTCGCCCGCCAGGTTCTGCAGTACCTCGTGAACGGCAAGAACTGGGTCACGCCCCTCGAGGCCGGGGCGGAGGCAGACTGATGGCCGATACCCGCGAGCGCACGCAGATGTCCCTGCTCCGGCGGGATCGACAGCTGCGACCGGATTTGGCCCTCGTCATCCCGTACCTGCTGCTCACCGCGCTCGGACTGGTGATGATCTACTCGGCATCGGCGCCCCGCCTCGAGGCGCTTGGTGTGAGCCCATCCCGCGAGGTTGAGCAGCAGGCCGCCTTTGTTCTCATCGGCTTTGCCTCCTTTGCGATCGTTTCGGTGGTCGACCTTCGCGTTGTGCGCTCGTGGGTTCCCGCCATCTACATCGGATCGGTCGTGACGCTGATCCTCGTGCTCAGCCCGTTCGGAGAAGAGGTCAAAGGCGCACAGCGATGGATTCAGCTCGGGTCGATCCGCTTCCAGCCTTCCGAGATCGCCAAGCTCGCGGTGATCCTCGCCCTTGCGATGCTGCTCTCGGGCGCGGCGCGCCCGATGAAGTGGGACCGCGTTGCCCGCGCCGTGGCCATCGTCGCCGTTCCCGCCGTCCTGATCTTCTTGCAGCCGGACCTGGGCACGATGCTCACCTTCGGCTTCATCGCCGCCGTGATGGTCTTCATCGCCGGGGCGACATGGCGCCAGATGGCGGCGCTGCTCGTCGGCGGTGTTATCGCCACGGTTGCCGTCTTTCAGACCGGCGTGATCAAGGCGTATCAGATCGCGCGGCTCACGGCATTCCTCGACGAGACCGGCGACGTGTTGAACACGCAGTACAACCAGTATCAGAGCCAGATCGCGATCGGGACGGGTGGGTTGTTCGGGAAGGGTCTGTTCAACGGGACCCAGACAAACCTGAGGTTTGTGCCAGAGCAGGCCAGTGACTTCATCTTCACGGCGGTTGGGGAACAGCTGGGGTTCCTCGGGAGCGTATTCGTGCTCTTCTTGTTCGGTGTCATCATCTGGCGAACCCTCGTGGCGGCCGCCAATGGACGGGATCGCTTCAGCCAGTTGACGGCCACGGGCGTGGCTGCACTCATTGCATTCCATGTCTTTGTCAATATCGGAATGACCGTGCGCGTGATGCCCGTGACAGGCCTCCCGCTGCCGTTCATGTCGTCGGGTGGCACGGTCTTCGTCGCCATGAGCGTCGCGCTCGGCATGGCCCATTCTGTCTGGATGCGACGATCCCCGCTGGTGGGGGAGCGTACGATCAGCATCGACTGACCGGGACCCCGCGTTGGCCCTCGTTCGACCCGTCGTCTACAGTCAGCGCCCATGCACCGACGCGACGAGCAGGGCTGGATTGAGGTCATCGCGGGTCCCATGTTCTCGGGCAAAAGCGAGGAGTTGATCCGTCGGGTCACTCGATACGGCATTGCCCGCATTCCGGTGCAGACGTTCAAGCCGCAGATCGACACGCGCTACTCGACCGGCGAGGTCGTCTCCCATTCGAACCTGTCGACGGAGGCGATCCCGGTCGCCGACTCGCTCGAGCTCTTGCACCGCGTCGAAGATCGAACGGTCGTGATCGGCATCGACGAAGGCCAGTTCTTCGACGAAGGGCTCGTCGATGTCGCTATGCGCTTGGCGGGAACCGGCAAACAGCTGATCGTCGCCGGGCTGGATCTCGACTACCTCGGTCGACCGTTTGAGCCGATCCCGTCGCTGATGCTGCACGCCGAGTACGTCACGAAGGCCCTCGCCGTGTGCCATCGGTGCGGCGGCCCCGGCCTGTTCACTCAGCGCGTTGTGCAGTCGGACGAACTCGTTGTGCTCGGCGCCCAGGATTCCTACGAGGCGCGCTGTCGACGTTGCTTCGACCCCGACGAAGCCAGACAGGAAGAACTCGAGATCGAGACGCCAGACGAGCGACGCTAGACGAGAGACACGCATCCATATCGCTCAGTCTCGTGTCTGTTGTCTGCCGTCAAAGGGTCGTTCAGATACCGGCGGCGGCTTGCTACGCTGCGAAACGGTTCGACCGCAAGCCGCGGTCGCCTTTTCCGACCTGGGACGGACCGAGTGGCCGCTGCGCGCATGTTCAACGTCTACCGGCAGGAACTGATGATCGACCTTCGACCATCGGTCATGCCAGACCTCACGTTGAAGTGCTCGGCGCTGCGATCTCGCCGGTGCCCAACCACCTCGAAGGAGTCCATTGATGGGATTGTTCCGGAAGAAGTCCGCGAGCATCCTGCGTCGCGGTTCGGCGACGGAGGAGCGCACAGTGCACACGGTGGACGGCGAGGCCGTCACCGTTCGCCGCTTCACGACCACTGACACCGCCGCCGGCGGCTCGACGAAGCAGAAGTCGAAGCCGAAACAGAAGAAACAGAAGAAGCAGAAGCCGAATCAGCGCAGCGACCAGCGCCGCCGCCGGTCGAACCACGTCGAAGCCGTTGCGCCGCCCGAGACCGCACGTAAGCAGATGCTGGTCCGCTCGATGCCGCATCAGACGCAGATCGTGGTCCTCGAAGGTCCGGTCCTCGTCGAGCACTACGTGGCGCGCTCCGACAAACAGTCGCTGGTCGGCAATGTCTATCTCGGCAAGGTGCGCAACGTGCTCCCCGGGATGGAAGCCGCATTCATCGATTTCGGTGCGGGCAAGAACGGGGTGCTCTACGCCGGTGATGTCAACTACGGCGCCTACGAGCTGAACGGAAAGCCGAAGCGAATCGAATCGGTACTCTCGGCCGGTGACCCGGTCCTCGTCCAGGTGGTCAAAGACGCGATGGGACACAAGGGCGCCCGGCTGACCAATCAGATCAGCCTTGCGGGTCGCTACCTCGTCTTGGCCCCCGATCCGCAGGTGCGCGGCATCTCGCGACGCCTCTCGGACGACGAACGGCGTCGCCTGCGAGAGCTCGTGGCCGAACTCCGGCCCGAGGGGATGGGCGTTATCGTGCGTACCGCGGCCGAAGGAGCATCCCGGGACGACATCAAGGGCGACATCGACCGTCTCAGCGGGATCTGGGAAGGAATCGATCGCGACGCGAAGTCGGCGGCAGCTCCTGCGCTGATCTACGAGGAGCCACCACTCGTCATCCGGGTCATCCGCGAGCACTTCACGCGTGATTTCAAGCGTCTGCTGGTCGATGACCGCAAGACGTACGACCAGATCCTGTCCTACCTCGGTGGCACGGAGTCGGATCTCATCGACAAGGTCCAGATCTACGGCGATGAAATCCCACTGTTCGAGAGGTTCCACGTCGAGGATCAATTGCGCAAGGCGCTTGACCGCAAGGTCTGGTTGCCATCCGGCGGCCACATCGTGATCGACCGCACTGAGGCTCTCACCGTCATCGACGTCAACACCGGCCGATACGTCGGTCACTCGAACCTCGAAGACACGGTGCTGCAGAACAACCTCGAATCGGCCGAGGAGATTGCCCGCCAGCTTCGCCTGCGGGACATCGGCGGCATCATCGTGATCGACTTCATCGACATGGAAACGGAGAAGAACCAGGAAGCGGTGCTCCTTCGCCTCAGGGAGCACCTCGCCAAGGACAAGATGCGAACGCAGGTCTTCGACGTGTCGAACCTGGGTCTCGTCGAGATGACGCGCAAGAACGTCTCCGCCGGTTTGCTCGAGTCGTTTTCAGAGCTGTGCCCACGCTGCAACGGACGGGGCGTCCTCCTTCACGAAGAGGCCGCAACCACCGGCGTGCCGGTCGGCCTCGAACTCGAGGACGCCGACTGAGGCCGGGGGTCCCATAGGTCGCGACCCCGCTATGATATCGATGCGCCTCGCACGCGAAGCGCTCGACCGCGCCGACGGAATCGGCCCGACCACCACGAACGCTGAAGGATCATGTACGCCATCATTCGTGCCGGCGGCAAGCAGGCGAAAGTCCATGAGGGTGACGTTCTCGACGTCGAGCGCGTCAAGAGCGACGGCGAAGTCTCGTTCACACCGCTGTTGATCGTGAACGACGACGGCACGGTGGTCTCCGATCGTGCGGTACTC
>JAHEEL010000190.1 GCA_024640745.1 Actinomycetes bacterium | reverse complement strand
TGCGAGGATTGCCACGGCCGCAAACGCGATGCCGAGCACTCCGATCGTGAGCCAGATCCAGATCGCACTCGATCCGCTTCTGTCATCTTTCGGGGGAGGGGGTGTTGCCGGATTGCGGTAGGCCGTCGCCCATTCCTCGGCGAAGGCGGTGAGATCGGGACCAACAACTTGATCGACCGACTGACCTGCGCCAACCGCTTCGTCGAGGTGATCATTCAGCTCGTTGCGCATCTCCCGAACACGGACGGCAGGGACTCCCGTGTCCCGCCAGTAGCGCGCACATTCCGCAACCGTCTGCTCGACGCTTCGATCAGTCATACTCACCTCCGTTCAGTATTGCCGACACTCCGGCGCTCAAATCCATCCATTCGCCCGACCACTCCTGGAGGCGGTCCCGACCCGGATCGACGATCCGGTAGTACTTGCGAGGGGGACCGCTCCCGTCGGCCTCGACGAAGTAGCCCTCGACGAGGCCGGCCTTCTGGAGTCGGGAGAGCGTTGGGTAGATACTCCCGTCGCTCACCAGTTGCAGCCCTCGGTTCTTCAGCTTGGCCGCCATCTCGTACCCATAGCTCGGTTCCTCGGCGATGAGTGAGAGCAGGCACATGTCGAGCACTCCTTTGAGGAGCTGGGAATTGTGATCCACGTTCGGCTCCCTCCAACTCTTGTGATGTCAGATATAGTGTCTCATCAGATACCTTGTATCAACATATATCATGGATTGGGGGAGTTGGCAAGGGGTTCCGCGATTGATTCGCGACGAGGCGGGGAGGTTTCGAGCGACCGGTGAACGGCGAGACGTCGGCTCAGCGGCCGGCCGGACACTGCGGGCGCCATTCGGACTCGCCGAAGACGTCGACGAGCAAGCGGTAGAGATCCGGGTCGTACGACCGGAGCTCATCGCGCGTGTCGACCTGGTTGTGGATCTGATCCTTCTCGTCCGTTTCCTCGTTGTTCGCGTCGAAGAACGATTGCACGCCCTCGGCCCAGTACATGTCGGAGTTGACTTCGGCGACGGTGTTTTGCCAGAGCTCGGCTGCGATCGCTCGGCTGTAGGCGCTTTCGATCGAACGGTCGAGGACCGGATCGACGGGTGCGATCCCGAATCTCCGGATCGCCCATCCCAATTCTCGGATGAACATGTCCTCTCCTTCGTACCGATCCGACTCGAGGCAGAGCAGGTTCTCCTCGGCGCCGGCCGGAACGGGGACTTCCTCGGTGCCCGGGAAGGACCGGCCGAGACGGTTCCAGTTGGTTCCCGGGTGGATCGAGTAGAGCTCCTCGAAATCGGGGAGAGTGGTGATGCGCTGATCCTGCCCGATGATCGCCACGCGATCGATCGCAGCGGCGACGGCTTCGGCGAACTCGGGCCGGCCGGCGAGCAAGGCACTGATGCGATCGGCCGCGGCCTCGAGGGCTGCTGATTGCACGTCTCTCCCTGCCACGATGGCGATGCCCGACTGGTCGCACGTCTTTCGGTAGAAGTCATCCTCCGTGCCGACGGTGCGGACCGTGCACTCGGGGACGGGGGCTGTTGTTGTCGTGGTCGTCGAGGGGGTCGTCGTGGTCGAGGTCTCGGCTGCGGTCGTCGACGCCGCTGGTGCGGCTGTGCTCGTGGTCGACATTGGCGCGAACGTGGTGGCCACGGTGGTTTCACCCGAGGCCGATTGGCATCCGGCGGCGAGCAGTGCCACACCAATGAGGATGCTGATTGGTCGCAACGAGGTCATCGGCCAGAGATGCTACGGCCCCCGCTTGCTCAAGCGGTGCATCGTCGAGTGCACCCAGCATCCTGGTACCCGTACTACCTTCAGGCCCGGGGTCGAGGGGGCTGTAGGCACAGCCGAACGAATTGGTAGGCAAATGCGGTCCCGACATGAGCGGATCCTCGACATGGCAGAGCGCAGACTCAGCCTGGGCGTCGAGACGGGCATCATCCATCGCCGCATCGAGGATGAGTCCCTTTCGGGTGCGACCATCACGATCGACGGACGGCCGCTCACCAACTTCAGCTCATGTGCGTATCTTGCGCTGAATCGAGACGAACGGCTCAAGGCTGCAGCGATCGACGCGACGCGCCGATATGGAACGAGCTACTCGTCGTCACCGACCTACACCGCGCTGCCCCTCTACGACACGCTCGAAGAGCACCTGCGCCAGATCACCGGCGGTTCGGTTGCCGTCGCTCAGACCACGACGCTTGCTCACCTCGCGGCGCTGCCGATCATGGTGGGACCGGAGGACCTCGTGCTCGTCGACGCGCAGACGCACGACTCGGTCCACCTCGCGGCCCGGGCACTGCGGGGCGTTGGCGCGCGCGTCACGTCCGTTCCCCACAACGACGTGGTCGCCGTGGAGCAGCACCTGGATACCGCCGCCGCCCGATTTCGCCAGGTGTGGTACCTCGCAGACGGCGTGTACTCGATGTACGGAGACCTCGCCCCGGTGAAGGAGATCGCTGCGCTCCAGCAGCGTTTCGGGAACCTATTCACGTACTACGACGACGCTCACGGGTTCGGCTGGCTGGGCGAGCACGGCCGCGGGTACGTTCTCGCGGAGACCCCGATCAACGAGCGCATGGTGGTTGCTGCAGGATTCGCCAAGTCCTTCGGTTCGGTCGGGGCGGTTCTCGTGTTCGGCGATCCGGCGGCCGCGCGTAGGGTGCGCCTCGTCGGGGGTCCACTCACCTTCTCCGGCCCCATCACACCTCCGGATCTCGGTGCGGCCACGGAATCGGCACGGATCCACCTGACGGCCGAGCACGCCGAGCGCCAGGAGAGGTTCTGCGCGGACATCGACTGGGTTCGCGCCGAGATCGTGCGTCGGGGCCTCCCGGTGGTCTCCATGGCAAAGACCCCAATCTGGTTCGTTCGCGTGGGTTCACCGGAGCGGGTAGCGGAGATGATCTCGCGCCTCATCGCGGATGGGTTCTACCTCAACGCGGCCGCTTTCCCGGCCGTGCCGGTCGGAGAGGGCGGCATCCGATGGGCCCAGACGCTCCATCACTCGCGAGAAGATCTCGCAGCACTCATGGATGCGATCGAGCGTCACTTGCCGGAGGTGCTCGGGAAGCCGGATATTGTCGTCGATCTGCGAGGCGAGGTCGACTCCCTCGTCGGTAAGGCCGATCCGGCCGAGCGCTGAGCGCTTCACTTCCCGCTGCGTCTTGCCGATAGTGCTCTGATGCAGGACTACGCGCCGTCTGCGTCGACGGGGGGACGGCTTCGCGTCCCGTGGTACGCCGTGGCGACGTACGGCCTCCTTGCGCTCGCCGTTGCGTTGGTCGTGGTCGGTGATCCGGAGATCGCGCACATCGTGGGTCCGGTCGGGATTCTGATTGGTGACGTGGTGGCCGGTGTCGTGTTCGTACTCCGCGCCCGAAGCCTCGACGGTGCCGAGCGGCGGGCTTGGACGCAGGTGGGCATTGGCCTCACCGTGGCAACCAGCGGGATCGGCGTGCTCGCGCTGCAGCTGGCCGCCTATGGAGACACGCCCACGTTCGGGATCTCGGACGCCTTCTTCGTCACGGGGTACGTCATCATCCTGATCGGCATCGCCTCACTGCCACATGCCGAGGGGGACAATCTTCAGCGATCCCGCATCGCTTTGGACGGAATCATCGGGGCGATCTCGATCGGAGCGCTTGCCTGGGTGTCCGTGCTCGATCCGGTCATTCACGGACTTGACGGGGCTCCCCTGACCGACCGGATCTTCGGGCTGGCCTACCCGCTCGTCGACGTTGCAGTGGTGATCGTCGTGATGATCGTGACGCTCCGCCGGTCGTTGATGCGATTCGACGTGCGGCTGGTCCTCTTCACGTTCGCCGTGATCCTGCAGGGACTCGGAGACCTGAGCTACCTCGTCGAGGGCGTCGGACGGAGCTTCACCGAAGCCGAGCCTCTCTTTGCCGTCTATCTCGGCGCAGCCGCGCTCTTCCTGACCACAGCTCTCATCGTTGATCGTGTCCCGCACGCCCGCGAGTACCCAGATCGAAGCATTCCAACGTGGTCGCGACTGCTGCCCTACCTGGCGGCGATCGTGATGGCGGCCGTTCTCTTGTTCCGTCTGTGGGATGCCGATCTCGACTCGGGCGACCGGGTTCTTCTGATTGCCACGCTTGCCGTCGCACTCTTGGTGATCGCACGGCAAGGGATCTCGATTCGGGAGAATCGAATCCTCGTGGAGCAGCAGCGCTCGGACCTCGTTTCCTCGATTTCGCACGAGCTGCGGACACCTTTGACCGCGATGGTCGGCTTCCTCGATATCGTCAAGGAGGACTCGACGCTCTCCAAGGCAGAGCGGATCGAGATGATCGAGATCGTTGCCGAACAGGCG
>JAHEEL010000189.1 GCA_024640745.1 Actinomycetes bacterium | reverse complement strand
GCGAAACCGCATTCGACGCCGATCTCGGTGACCGGCCGATCCGGGTGTTGGACCAGCAGGGTCGCCGCTCGCTCAACGCGAACCCGTGCAATGAAGCGGCTCAGCGCTTCGCCGACCATGGCGGTGAAGATCCGGTGGAAGTGGTAGGGGGAGAAGTGGGCGACGGCGGCCAGCGTCTCGAGGTTGAGGTCGTCGGCCAGGTGCGTCTCGATGTAGTCGATCACGGCATTCACGCGCTCGACGTAGGCGGGCCGAGAGGATGACGCGGGCCGAGAGGAGGACGCGGGCCGCGCGGCGTCACCGTTCGTCATTCGACGTTCACCTCGTTGCGTGTCACCGCAACGGTAGCTACGTCCCTCGGTGGCTGGACCACGTGCGATAGTGCTCATCGAGCCGGCGTGCCATGGCATCCGCAAAGGCGGGATCGTTGATGTCGGTGTCCATCTCGACGAGCTCCACGGATGGTCCCAGGTGCGCTCGCAGACTCTCGATCAGTGCGGTGTCGGCCTCGGGGTCGTGGAAGACGCCGCCGTCGATGGCATACGACGAGGAACCGCGCCGTGGCACAAAGAGGGATACCGGACCGTTGGCTCGATTGAGTTTCCCTGCGATGCGCCGGCCCAGCTCGGTGCATTCTTCGGCGCTGGTCCGCACCAAAGCGATGCTCGGGTTGTGGTGGTATACGTTGCGGTCGCTGTACTCGGCGGGGACGGCCGACTGCGGGGTGAAGGTGATTTGGTCGACTGCGCCGATGGAAACGACCTGCGGGAGGCCGAGCTCGCCCGCCGCCTCGAGGCGGTCGGGACCGGCGGTGAGGGTGCCTCCGGCAACTTCGTCTGCGAGTTCAGTCGTCGTCACGTCGAGCACGCCGGTGATGTAGCCGCTTCTCACCAATGCCTCCATCGAACGGCCCCCGGTTCCGGTGGCGTGGAAGACGAGGACCTCGTATCCCAGCTCGTCCAGGGTGGTGCGAGCGCGGTCGACACACGGAGTAGTCGTGCCGTACATCGTGGCCCCAATGAGCGGCCGGCCTCCGGTGGTGACGACGCGGTCGGCATATGCCTGTGCCATCGCTGCGGCTCCGGCTGCAGCGTTGCCCAGGATGGACGACGAGACGGCGTTGATCCCCGCGATGTCGACGACCGAGTACAGCATGGCGATGTCCGATGTGCCGACGAACGCGCTGACGTCGCCGGCTCCCATCGTCGAGACGAGGAGCTTTGGGAACCCGATCGGCAGCCGGCGCATCGCGGCGCTGATGATCGAGGAACTGCCCGATCCGCCCATGCCGAGGATCCCGTCGATCCGGCCTTCGTCGCAAAGACGCCGAACGATCGCCGCCGACCCCTCGGCCATGGCGATCATCGCAGCCCCGCGGTCGCCGGAGGCGGCCAGGGCGTCGATGTCGGCTCCCGTCTCCGCTGCGACCTCACGCCGGCCGACGTCGATCGGGTAGTCGGGATCGCCGAGGACGCCGGCGTTGATCATCACGACATCGCACCCGGCGTCGATGACTCGATCACGGAGGTACGCGTACTCGCCCCCCTTCGTGTCGAGCGCTCCGAGCAGCGCCACAGTGGCCATCCGATCAGGCTCCTTCGTCGTAGGGGGATGCTCCCCTGAACTTACGCGCGCCCGGACGCGACTTCATCTTCGCGGGTGCGTCCGGCGAGCAGGATGAGGTCCTCGTGCAACTCGAACCACACGTTGTGGTAGCTGTCGAGCCGGGGCGAGGCGATGTAGTCATGATTGCCTTCGGCGACGAGATCCGCCGCCCGTTCGAGACGCGCACGGTACGCGCCAAGCCGCGGGAGTTCCTCGGTCAATCCGTCCAGCCAGACGCCCGCGTCCGCATGGAGGGAAGCGAGGTCCGCAAGGACCGAGGCGTCGTACTCGGCGTCGGAGTGGTCGTTGAGCACGGGCGTGCCGTCGACATCGCGCATCTGCCACGCCGTCACGATCACCTTCATCCGGCCGTCGAGAGGGATGAAGCTGTCGAGGCCGGCCGACGCTCGCTCGGCGCCCCATGCCTCGCGGTCTTCGGCGAGGCGCTGGGCGGCGACGGCCTTGCCGTCATCGGACAGGCTGAACATCGGACCCATCATCTTGACGAGGCCATCGGCGGTCATTCGATCGAGGATCTCCGAGGCCCCTTCCTCGGGGATTCGGAGGGCGGCCGCCGCCGCGTCGGGCGTGGCGAACCCCTTCACGCTGAGCAGCCGGACCATCGCGCCAACGGTCGCCTGTCCGGCTTCCTCGGCATCGCCTTCACGATCGTCCCTGTCGGTCATCTCTCTCTCCTCTCGGTGTGCAGCTGCGACATCGATTCCCAGTTCGTCGGCCCAGTCGAGCAGCGTCTCCGCCTCCGGCACGATCGTCGCATCTCCGACGATCACACCGACGAATACCTCACCGGTACCTCCGTCGATGGTCACCGAATCCCCCATCGAAAGCTTCTCATCGCCGATCGTGACCGTCTCGTCATCGATCGTCACGGCGCCGGCTCCGACCACCGCTGGGATACCCCAGCCCCGCGCCACCACGGCGGCGTGGGAGGCCAACCCACCGGTGGACGTGAGGATCCCCGAAGCAGCCGCCATGCCGTGAACATCGTCGGGGGACGTCTCCTTGCGGACGAGGATCACCGATCGACCCTCATCCGCAGCTGCCACGGCGGCGTCGGGCGTCGTGACGACGGCGCCCGATGCAAGGCCCGGCGAAGCCCCCAGGCCGGTGGCCACCGGTGTCGTGTCCGTGGGCGGTGGTGCAGCCACCGTGGGCGGTGAGACCAGGTGTTGGGCGACACGCCGGACGGCTTCTTCCCGCGAGAGCGGGAATCTCGGATCCTCCGCCATCTCGACGGCGATGCGCAGCGCAGCCTGGGGACTGCGCTTGCCGATCCTCGTCTGGAGCAGCCACAGCCGGCCGGACTCGATGGTGAATTCGATGTCGCAGACGTCGGCGTAGTGGCGCTCCAGGCGATCGCAGTACGCTCGCAGCCGGCGGGCGATCGACGGGACCCGCTCGTCGAGATAGGAGATGGGCTCCGTCTCGTGTGTTCCGGCGACCACATCCTCACCTTGCGCGTTGAACAGGACATCCCCGTAGAGCGCCCGCTCGCCGGTGGCCGGATTGCGCGTGAACACGACGCCGGTGGCCGAGTCGGGACCGCGATTCCCGAACACCATTGCCTGCACCGTGACACCGGTGCCGAGGTCGTCGGGGATTCCCTCGTGCGCTCGATAGCTCCGCGCCCGATCACCGTTCCAGGATCGGAACACGGCTTCAACGGCGCTGCGGAGTTGCGTGAATGGATCGTCCGGAACTTCGGAGACGCCGACGATCTCGCGATACATCGATTCGAACCGCCGGCGGCAGGCGGAGGCGAAATCGGGGTCGCCGGAGATCGTTACGAGACCCTCCTCGGTGGCGTCGTTGAGGCCGAGGTTGAGGATCGTGTCCATCATGCCCGGCATGGAGATTGGGGCGCCCGATCGAACGCTCACCAGCAGCGGATCGGCCGGGTCACCAAACCGCCGACCAACGGCATCTTCGATCCGACCGACGTACTCGCGCAGCTCGGCGTCGAGTCCGTCGGGCCAGCCGCCGGTGAGGTAGGCGCGACAGGCGTTGGTCGAGATCGTGAAACCCGGGGGAACCGGCAGGGCGAGCTCGGTCGTCATCACGGCGAGATTGGCGCCTTTGCCCCCGACGAGCGCCTTGACCGCTTCGAGCGAGTCGTGATGCTCGTGGTCGAACGGATAGACGTAGGTCATGGCTCTTGGTCTCCTCCGTTGCCGGTCTTCGCTCTCGTCCGGGATCTCGTGGTCGGCGGTTCCAATGGCTCGAGGAGCTCGGATTGGAGCCGCTGCACGGTGTCGGTGCTGAGCCGCAGTTCCTCCCCGACGAAGTCGGCGATCGAGCGACCGTCTCGGGTCATCTCATCGAGCACGACGTCGATGTACTCGGGCCGCAGCACGAAGAACTCACGCTTGGTCGCCTCATCTCCAAAGTCTGGGACGCGGCCGATACGGACCTCCATCGCACGGCTCAGCGAATTCGGCTGGTCATCGACCGTCCCTTCGTAGAAGGCGTTCGACCGGAGATAGTCCTCACGTACCACCGACCACGGAACCCCAAGGATCGTGAGGAGCAGTGCGATCGTCACGCCCGTCCGGTCCTTGCCACCGAGGCAGTGGATGAGGACCGGCTGGTTGGCCGGGTCGGAGAGCAGCTCGAGAAGCTCGCCAAGCCGCTCTGCGTCGTCCCGGAGGTAGCTCCGGTTGACCTCGACGAGATCCGGCAGGTAGGGGAATCGACCGGAGCGGAGCGCCGCCTCG
>JAHEEL010000188.1:989-4360 GCA_024640745.1 Actinomycetes bacterium | reverse complement strand
GGTCACGACGGCCGACGTTCCGCGCGTCCCGGGCGCAGCGCGAGCGAACGTGTGGAATCTCGGACTCGGCTTCTTCCAGGTCGTGCTCGAATACGGCTTCATGGAAGCGCCCAACGTGCCTCGAGCATTGGCCGGTATCACGCGACCCGACTTCGGTATCGATCCCAGCGAGACCGTCTATGTCCTCGGCCGCGAGCAGGTAATGGCCACGGCGGTTCCCGGCATGGCGATCTGGCGGGAGAAGCTCTTCTCGCTCCTGGCACGGAACGCGGGGAACGCCGTTCGCTATTTCCGGTTGCCTTCCGATCGTTCAATTGAGATTGGAGTGACGGTTGAGATTTGAACACTCCCGGCGAAGCCGCATTTGCGCGACGCAGCGTTCGCGGTCACGTCGATGACGTCTCACAACGACGCGGTCCCGGCAATCGAAGTGGACACCGTTTCAAAGCGATTCGGGTCGGTGACGGCTCTCGACGAGGTGACGATCGACGTTCCTCGCGGGACCGTGTTCGGGCTGGTGGGAGCGAACGGGGCCGGCAAGACGACGCTCATCCGGATTCTCATCGGGGCGCTGCGCACCGACTCGGGTTCGGTTCGTGTGCTCGGTCTCGATCCGTGGAGCGATCGGAGGCAGGTTCGGTCCGATGCCGGCTACATGCCGCAGGCGCCGGTCCTCTACGGGGATCTCACCGCCCGCGAGAACGTGGCGTTCTTCGCCCGCGGCCATGTCTCCGGCAACACGCAGGGAAGCGTCGCCGACGCTCTCGAGTTCGCCGATCTGAACGAGTTCGCCGACCGTCCGGTCTACACCCTGTCGGGTGGCGTTCGGCAGCGCGTCTCGTTGGCCGCGACGGTCGTCCACCACCCGCACGTGCTCTTCCTCGACGAACCAACCGCGGGTGTCGACCCGGAGCTCCGTAGGCAGTTCTGGGTGCGGTTCCGTCGGCTGGCCGAATCCGGATCCACGATGATCGTGAGCACCCACCAGATGGACGAGGTGGTCCACTGCGACCGGGTCGCCGTCCTTCGCTCGGGTCAAGTGCTTGCAACGGCGACGCCAAAGGAGCTGCTCGCCTCGGGTGGAGCGACCATTCGCGTCCGCACCGGTGACCAATGGGACGAGTTTCGGGTGGACTTCCTCCCGAACGATCTGGCCGAGATCCTGCACGACAAGGGCCTGGACCCGGCCGTGACCCGGATCGAAGTCGAAGGGCCAACGCTCGAGGACATCGTCCTCGAGTTGATCGATTCGGGCAGGGAGGAATTCGGTGGGGCGTAGACGGACGTGGACGGTCGCTGGACGGGTCCTTCGTCAGATCTCTCGTGATCGGCGGTTCGTGATCACGGCGATCCTTGCTCCGCTCCTTCTGAGTTTTTTTGTCAAGACACTGCTCGACACGACCGCGATCCCGAGCTCACAGCAAACCAGATTCGTGGTTCCGTTCGGCGCCTACATCGTTCATTTCGCCACCTTCATTCTCACGGCGATCGTCCTGGTGCGCGAACGCGTGGCCGAAACGTTGGAGCGGATGTTCGTGAACGGATACCAGCAGGCCGAGATCATCGCCGGATACCTCATCGGGTACACCACGCTCGCAACGGTGGTCTCGGTGCTGGTGCTCAGCGAGCTCGAGATCCTCTTCGATCTCGGCTACACCTTCTTCCAGCTGTCTGAGGTCTTCGTGGTGATCTGGCTGCTCTCCGTGATCTCGATGGCGCTCGGGATCCTCGTGTCGAGTTTTGCCCGGACCGAAGGACAGGTCATTCCATTCATCCCGCTGGTCATCGTTCCGAGCTTCCTCTTCTCCGGGATCATCGTCGCGGTCGACTTGCTCCCGGTCTGGGCGCAGGTGATCAGCCGGTTGTCTCCGATGTACTACGCCAATCTGGTGATCCAGGAAATCATCGCCGGGGGAACATTGGTGTCAAACCTCGGGGCATTCCTGGCGCTGCCGGCATACGGCACTGCAATCCTGGCACTGGCGACGTTGACGCTGCGGGAGTGAGCCTGCGACGCGGGCCGATGATGCAGACGCTGGCACGCGTCATTCGAGCAACGACCTGATCTCGGCGGTGAGCGTTTCGAGTCGGCGGATCGACTCGAGTGCCTCGGTGTTGGTTGTGTAGTCGTGGACGGCGAGCTCGGCGCTGATCTGGTCGGCCCGTCGCGCCGCGATGAGCAAGATGGCTCCCTGGAGCGCGGCAACGCAGGACAGCACCAGATTGAGAAGGATGAACGGGTAGGGGTCGAATCCCACATTCCGGTTGAAAGACATCCAGAGTGTGAGGAACAAGAGCGAACCGAACACGAAGGCCCATGAGCCCATTCCCGTTCGGAGGAGATCGGCGGCTTTCTCACCTCGCGTCAGTTGCTCGTCGGTTCGAACGGCTGGATGTGAGCGCCACAGGCGCGCCGGCCGCCGCAGTGACCACTTCGTGCGCATCGGTTCTTCCCTTTCATCGGTGACATCGAATCGGCCCGGCACCGGATGGCGGCAGCGATCTCGATGAACGGATCCTATTCGGTGCGCTCAGTCCGTGGTGGCGCCGCAGACGCTGATCCTGGGGCTGCCCTGCGCAAAGGCTCCGCGCTCGCGCCCCACGGATCGATACCCGTCACGATCGGGTCGAGGACGGGCCGATGCGGCCTGATCGGCGCGATCGGCCGGTACACCGAACCGATCGGAGGCCGCCGGTCGGTCTCGCCCTTGTTCGGCCACATCGCCATCGCCCGTTCGGCCATGGCCGTGATCGATAGCGAAGGATTGGCGCCGAGATTGGCGCCGACGGCGGCGCCGTCGATCACGTGAAGGCCGGAATGTCCGAAGATCCGGTGGTAGCCATCGACGACGCCCGATGCCGGATCTGTTCCGATCGGTGCTCCACCCAGGATGTGCGCCGTTGTCGGGCGGTTGAGCACGACCTCGTTGATCGAGCTCATCGCGTCGCCGTGCATCGTCTTGGCAGCGATGCGCGCCGCATCGTTGGCGATTGGGATGTACGTGGGGTTGGGGGCGCCGTGGCCCTGACGCGACACCAGCCGGGTGCCAAACAGCCCGCGCCGGCGAAACAGCTGGAGTGAATTGTCGTAGCTCTGCATGACGAGGAGGATCACGGAGCGTTCGGCCCAGCGCCGCAGCCCCATCGAGCGCATCCAGCGAACCGGGTGCCGCACGATGTTTGCGAGATAGCGAAGGGGCCGCGGCACGCCGGGGCCCCCGTCGGTGAGGATCGTGCCGAGGAGCCCCATGGCCGAGCTGCCTCGGGGATAGCGCACGGGTTCGATGTGCGTGTGCGGCTCAGGGTGGATCGATGAGGTGATCGCGACGCCCTGCGAGTAGTCGACATCGTTTGAGCGAGCGGTCGCTCCC
>JAHEEL010000188.1:0-979 GCA_024640745.1 Actinomycetes bacterium | reverse complement strand
GAGAAGACAACCTGGTCGGCAGTGTACGTTCGTCGGTGGCGACCGGACCGTGGCCCGGGGCGCTGGGTCGTGACCCGCCAGCCACCACTCTCGAGCTGCTCGACGTCGATGACTTCTGCATCGGCATGAACGTCGGTGCCGGCCTGTTCGGCGAGGTAGAGGTAGTTCTTGTCGAGCGTGTTCTTGGCATTCTGGTTGCAGCCGACCATGCAGGCACCGACGAGGGTGCACCCTGATCGGCGCGGTCCCGCGCCGCCGAAATAGGGATCGTCGACCTCGACACCTGAATCGCCCAGGTAGACGGCGACCGGCGTCGGCCGAAACGTGTGCTCGACACCGAGCTGCCGTGCGACGGCCCGCAGCACATCGTCGGCGGGGGTGGTCGCCGGCGCGTCGACGACGCCCAGCATCCGTTTGGCCACTGCGTAGAACGGGGCGAGCTCCTCCTTCCAGTCGGTGATGGATCCCCACTGAGGATCGGTGTAGAACGCGTCATGGGGCTCGTAGGCGGTGTTCGCATAGACGAGCGATCCGCCTCCGACGCCGGCGCCGGACAGCACGAGGACGTTGCTGAGCAGATCGATGCGCTGGATGCCGTAGCAGCCGAAGCGGGGACCCCACAGGAAGCGCTTGAGATCCCAATTCGTGGTCGCGAACTCACCGGCCCGGTAGCGCCGCCCCGCTTCGAGGACCCCCACCCGATAGCCCTTCTCGGTGAGCCGCAACGCCGAAACGCTGCCCCCGAAGCCGGAACCGATGATGACGACGTCGTAGGAAGTCTGCACGGGCGGACAGTAGTGGGATGCGCGGCTGCTGACGGTGAGTCGCCGGAGCGAGATGGAAGACTTGAGAAGCGACACTCAGAACCCGGGACACGCGGCGGGCTTTATCTCGGTGATCCAAGCTCCCGGGTCGCCTCTTCGCGCCCTCGCTGTGTTCCCGCGTCCCGGGGCGGCGGGCCTTGTCGTCTGGGTGATGG
>JAHEEL010000187.1 GCA_024640745.1 Actinomycetes bacterium | reverse complement strand
ATCCGGCGCTTCCTTCCAGTCCGACATGACCGAGGTACGTGACCTCGAGTCCCAGCTGATCCTGCACGGCTTGCTTGATCGCCTCGCCCCGCCGCCCACCGACATCGAGATGCGCCGACTTCCCTCTCGAGTAGTCAACGGGGAACACCGAGTCGGGGACGAAGATCTTGAAGGTGACGACGGTCACCGAGATCGCGGCCATGGCCGCAACAACGGCATCGGAGGGATGGTCCACGCCCAAGTAGATCCTTGCGACCACCGTGAGGAACAATACGGCGCCGCAACCGACGAACCAGCCGTTCCGCCATGTGCCCTTCGGGAACAGGGAGTATCCGACCACACCCAAGGTTGCGGCCAGTGACGCGACCGGAACCGATGGGTGCGCGTAGCCCTCCCAGGGAACCAGGATCTCGACCAGAGGTCGTGGCCGGGCAACGGCAATCGCCATTCCCGCCGTGCCCATATCGACGATGATGAACGCAGCGATCGCGGCGGCGAGGTGTCGCCACCGCTTGTAGAAGATCAGCGCAACGACGATCGCCAGGCGTGCGATCCGAATCACGAGATCGTTCGTCGTGAAGTTGACGGCCTTGAGCACCGCCGTCGCTGCGTCGGTTCGCATGTCTTCGAGTCGAAGCAGGACCTTCAGATCCTGTCGGGTCCACCAGTCCGCAGAACCGGGAAGGGCAAAGAGCAAGGCCCAGACCACCAACGCGCCCAGAGCCACCACCAGCCAGAACATGCCCGTGCCGCGAAACTCGCGCGGCAGCGGCTCCTTCTCGCCGGATGGGCGACGGCGTCGGCCCGTGACGCGAACCGGACCGATACGTACGACGCGACGCTCACCGATTTCGTGCAGGTCCGATGCCGGTTCGCCTGGCTCGGTCTTGGAATCGTCGACCACGTCGGCTGCGTCGGGACTGATAGGGCTCCTCCAATCGCCGACAAATCCTACCCACTGCGCGCCAGGGGTTCGCTCGGAGAACACCCCTCAGTACTCCTCGCCCGCCACGGTGGTCAACCATCCGACTCGGGATGAGAGATGTCGGCAGTCGCATGAGATCGCTATCGGAGACGACGGCGACCGACTCGGTCGGGTAGCCGGTGGCTTGCGCTCGGATCTCCCGTGAGGGTAGAAGCGAACACGCTCACTGCTGGGGCCCGAGGAGGCCTTCCATGCGATGCGGCGATGATCGACGGCCCACCGAGAGGCGCTTCGGGCCGGCAACGACGACGAGATCGATCTGCATCAACCGCCGGGTCAGTCGGATCTGCTCGGTGACCGGCTTCTTCCGGAGCACGTAGGCGGGAGCGATGACCAGGTCCTCGGCCTGAATACGCTCGAGCAACTCGCGGGCGGCATTCGCGGTCGCAACGACTTCAACGTGATCGGAGGATCCGAGGGCGCCGTCGGCAACGCCGGGGTCACTCCCGATCACGAGCACCGGGCCGTCTTTGTTGTGCCGCACTCGCGAAGCGATCGAAGTTGCGAGGTCTGCGTCCTCGGCGTGCCACGCGACCCGCGCATTGCCGGTGACGAGGACCACTCGCGTCCACGGACGTATCAAGTGGATCGCCGCACTCGCGACCGGCGCTCGCTCACCGACCTCGTCGACATCGTTGCCGAACACGTAGTCGTTGCTGAGCGTGGGTCCGCGCCAGGACAGAAGCACCATTGAGGCATCGCGTTCTTCGATCAGCTCGAGCGTGCCGTTCGTGAACGACTCAGAGACGCGTACGACCCCGTCGGTATCGTGGCCTGCGTCTGCCGCAGCGGACTCGGCTTCGGAGATGCGGAGGCGGCCCGACTCCTTCCGACCGGGAGGCGGAGTGGTGAAAGGAACCACGATGCCGTCGTCTCCCCTCGCGATCAGCCCGGCGAACTCCATGACCGCAGCGAGATTCGATCCGGCAGGCCGCACGTCAACCAGGATTCGTTCGCCGACAGCGGTGCTGGGCTCGGTCGGTCTCGGGACACGCCGAATGAAGTACTGCGTTCCGTAGGACGTCGCCAGGGCTGTGAGCACAACGGCCAGCACGGCGCCGTTGACGACGTCCTGACCAAAGAGATCCAGGCTGAGGCCCACCTGAGCGATCGCCAGCGTCGACGCTGCTTGCCCGCAACTCAACGACGCCATCAATCCGGCCTCGTCGAACGTGTACCGGAAGAATCGAGCGGCGATCGCGACCGCGAGCGTCTTGCCGACCAGCACAAAGCCGGTGAAGAGCAGGCCCAGGCCGAGCGTGTTGAGATCGAAGAAGGCTGCCGGATCGATGCTCAGCCCGATCGACACGAGGAACGCCGGCACGAAGATCGTTGATCCGACGAAGTCGAGGCGCTCCATCAGTTCGCTGTTCTTCGGAACGAGCCGATTCATCCCAAGGCCGGCCAGGAACGCTCCGATGATCCCCTCGAGCCCGGCGGCGACCCGAGTGAAGCCCCTGCGGCCATTCCGAGGAGCGAGAACAGGAACCGCTGCACCCGCGATTTCCCGACTTGAACGAAGAACCACTCTCCGATCTTGGGCAGCAGCCAGAGAGCGAACGCCACCAAGGCCGGGATGGTGATCCAGAGGGGCAGCGACGGCGCACGGTCGGCGTTCACCGTCGTGGCGACCGCCTCGGTCTCGACGGCGTCGATCACTTCGTACGACGTGGCGACCGCCAGCACGAGCAGGGAGAGCATGTCCGCAACGACACCTCCGGAAACGGCATCGCGCACGGGCCGGGTGTCGGCGAGTCCGGCCGCCCGAGCATCCGGATACGCCACGAGCGTGTTCGATGCCCACATCGCGCCAACGAGCGCGGCAGCGAGCAGTCCGTAATCGAGGACGACCATGCCGGTCACGACGCTGATCACGAACGGAACGGCAAATCCGAGCAATCCGAATCCGATCGCGCTCGTCCGATTCTCTGCAAACGCCTTGAGGTTGAACCCGAGCCCGGCAAGGAACATCAGGTACAGGATGCCGATCGCCCCGAGATCGTTCACCAGATCGATGCGACCGAGCCAGCCGAGCACGTAGGGACCGAAGAGCATGCCGAAGAAGATCAGGCCGAGCAAACCGGGGATCCGGAACCGATCGGCGACAATTGGGCCGGCCAGAATCGCGAAGAGCAGAACCAGCAGGGTGACCTCGAGTGTCCCTACGAACACGTGCATCTCCTGCGTGAGTCGTCCACTCGGCTAGAGCATCCGCCCCGGCACATCCTTGCGGCTGGGCAGCATCGCGCCCATCACTTTGCGCACCTTCACCCTGGCATCGACGACGATGGCGCCTTTGCCGGGCGCAAGGACCTTCACCGGATTGAGGTCCATCTCGGAGATCTCGGGGATGTGATCGATGAGCGTCGAGAGTCGCAGCAGCAGCTCTTCGAGCGCCGGGATGTCTCCCGGTTCCGATCCGCGGTAGCCCTGAAGCACCTTTGCCGTCCGCACATCGGCAATCATCGACTCAACGTCGAGGTCGGTCAGCGGATTGATCCGGAACGCCACATCCTGCATCAGCTCCACATAGATGCCGCCGAGACCGAACACGACGAGCGGGCCGAACACCGGGTCCTCGACCATGCCGACCAGCACTTCGTGGCCCCCGGTGACGAAGTCCTGGATCAGGACGCCCTCGGTGTCGTCGCTCACGGACATCACGCGTCGGTACGCCGCTCGCACCTCGTCTTCGCCGACGATATCGAGCTCCACACCGCCGACGTCGCTCTTGTGCAGCACGGATGGGGCAATGACCTTCATGGCGATGGGGCCGCCGAATCGGTCGGCAACCGAGACGGCCTCGTCTTCGGTCCGAGCGACCGCGATCCTGGCGCTCCGGATTCCATAGGCATCGAGAATTCCCGAGATCTCTTCGGGCTCGAGCCACCCTCCGTTGTCGCCGAGACGTACCACCGCACGCCGAACGATCTGCTCGGCGGACGGGCGGTCGATGTCGTCGAACTGCGGGAACTCCCCTTCAGGGCGATCCCTCCACGCCGTGTACTCGACCGCCGCACCAAGTGCGCGTGCCGCCGACTCGGGGTAGGTATAGAGCGGGATCCGCGGCTCTCCGGTCGAGAGCGGAGCCGTCGACGTCGCCTCGGCGGCCATGAACACGGCGACCACCGGAATCGGTTCCTCCTGGTCCGCTACCACGCCGTGGACCGCATGAGCGATGTCCTCGGACGTGTCACGGCCCGTCGGGATGTGGATCACCATGAGCGCGTCGACCTCACCGCTGGGCAGAATGGCCGAGATGGTCTTTGCATACTCGTCCGGCCCGGCAGCCGCGACCATGTCGACCGGGTTCTGGACCGCGGCCGCCGGCGGGAGATGCTCGCCGATCGCGGACTGAAGGGCGTCGGAGAACTCCGGCAACTCGA
>JAHEEL010000028.1 GCA_024640745.1 Actinomycetes bacterium | reverse complement strand
TTCTCATCGAGGTCGGCACGGACGGCCGCCTCGACGGCGCTGAGATCCAGTCGGTCCGTGCCCACCGGCTAGCCGGCGATGACGCGAACAGTCGGCGGGGCCGAGTCGACATCGAGGTCGGCTGCCCTGGTCGGCGCCTCCGGCATCGGTGTGGGCATCGCCACGACGGGGGCACGGCGCACTGCCTTGGGCCGCCTCGACGTGAGGAGGAGCGCCACGTAGGCGCCAACGGAGAGATCGACGGCGATGGTGATACCGAGCCAGAGCGTGCTCGATTGCACGACGGCGATCACAAGCGATGCAAGCGCGGTGAGGACCAACACCAAGAAGATGCGTTGGCGCCGCCGCGCAGCGTGCTGTCGGGCATAGGCCGGGCTCCCGACCTGGGCAACCGTCACGTTCGCGAGCTTCTCCTTCGAGCGAGCGAAGGCACGGGTCGTGGCCCGCGGATTCTCGCGCCGATGATCAAAGAACGAGGGCAGGAGGAACGCCGCCCAGGCCCCCGCGATGAGGATGAAGAAGATGATGCCCATCAGTTGTACTCCGCCACTGATGCGAGCGTAGGCCCGCATTTCGCGGCATCAAAGCATATGTGCTGCCCGACCACTCATGCATTGTGGTCCGATGAACCGTGTACTAGCAACTCGATTGCGTGCGAAAGGGCCGGAAGCACGACCGCCAGCGACTCCTGAACCCCGCGCACCGACCCCGGAAGATTGACAACGAGGGTGGAACCGATCGTTCCGGAGACACCCCGCGACAGCATCCCGTGCGGGTTCTTGCCGAAAGTATCGGCCCGCATCGCCTCGGCGAGTCCCGGGGCCTCTCGCTCGAGCACCGCCTTCGTGCCCTCCGGCGTCAGATCCCTCGGCGTCAGGCCGGTACCTCCGGTGGTGAGGATGACGTCGACTGTGCCGGCGATCTCGGTGAGGGCACGAGCGACGGAGTCGACGCCGTCGGGGACCACCCGATACTCGACGACGTCGAAGCCCGAAGATTCGAGCAGCGCAATCGCCGCCGGTCCGGAACGATCCTCGGCGGTGCCCGCGGACACTCGATCAGAGACGGTGACGACCGCTCCCGTCGGACTAGTCACGCCGCCACTCCCCCGACCGCCCGCCCGACTTCTCGAGGAGACGGACCGAGCCGATATGCGCGCCGCGATCGATGCCCTTGATCATGTCATACAGCGCCACAGCGCCGACGGCCGCTCCGGTCATCGCCTCCATCTCTACGCCGGTCTTGGCGGTGACCGTCGCCGTCACGGTGATTGCCGCACCCTCCTCCGTGGGGTCGATGGCAACCGCCACGGATTCGATCGGGAGCGGATGACACAGCGGCACGAGGGCAGCGGTCTGCTTGGCCCCCTGGATCGCGGCGATACGGACGGTGGCGATCGCATCGCCCTTCGGCAGATCATCGGAGAAGAGCCGCTCGCGAGTCGACCGTTCCATCCGGACTGTTGCCTCCGCCACAGCTCGGCGCGCGGTCGGAGCCTTCTGGCCGACATCCACCATCCGAACGTTCCCGGCCCCATCGACATGACTGAGTTCATCTGGCACCGAGTGCCTCCTCTCGAGTTCTGGTTTCCGGCCAGGCGATCATCTCGAGCTCGACGGCACCGCCGGGTTCAACCCGGCCGACGCCGACCGGCACGACCGCAAGTGCGTCGGCGAATGCCAACGCCGACAGGACATTCGACGACTGGCCACCCGCCGACCGAGCCCGCCAGGTGCCGGCTCGATCGCGGCTGAGCGCAACTCGGGCAAACACCGCCTTTTCCGGATTTGTGTCGATCCCATCGTCGAGAACACCGGGAATGCGGTCGCGGAAGAGCCGATCGGCACCCATCATCGATAGGAGGGCAGGTCGCACGAACTGCTCGAACGAGACGAAGACGGACACCGGATTGCCGGGGAGCCCAAAGAACGGCCTCCCGGCGACACTTCCGAAGCCGAGCGGCTTGCCCGGCTGCATGGCGATCTTCCAGAAGTCGACCGTCCCCCGCTCGCGCAAGCTGAGCTTGACGACGTCGTACGCGCCCATCGAGACGCCGCCGCTCGTGACGATGGCATCGGCATCCGCCGCCGCCTTGTCGAGTGCCGCTTCGAATGTCGCAGCGGAGTCTCCCACGATGCCGTAGTCCCGAACCTCGACCCCGAGCTCGACCAGGAGCCCCTCGAGAAGGGTTCGGTTGGAGTCCCGGACCGATCCCGGATCGAGGGTCAAGGTGGACGGTGGCACCAACTCATCACCGGTCGACATGACGGCGACCACCGGGCGCCGGCGAACAACGGGGCGGATCCCCATCGATGCCAGCACCGACACGTGCGGCGCTCGCAAGCGGAGCCCGGGGTTGAAGACGCGGTCTCCGCTCTTCACGCTGCCGCCGACCGGTCGGACATGGTCACCGACCGCCGCCGGCTCGAGGATCCGGATCCGGGCGTCGCCGACCGTCTCAACCGCCTCGACGGGAACGATGGCGTCGGCGCCGGGTGGGATCGGAGCCCCCGTCATGATCCGGGAGGCAGTGCCGGAAACGACCGGCGTGGACGGCAACGACCCCGCGGCGACGTCGTCGATCACAGCGAGTTCGATGGGCGCGTGAGCGACGTCGGACGCCACGACGGCGAACCCGTCCATTGCGGCGTTCTCGAAGCCCGGCAGATCTTCCGGCGCAATCACCTCGGCACCGAGCACGGCACCCACTGCCGAATCCCAGCCGACTTCGACCGGCCCGAGACGGGGCACGCGGTCGAGGATCTCCCGTTGCATGTCGTCGAGCGGCCGCATCATCCGGTGACCGTTCGCTCGGATCCGGCGAAGAGGCTCCGGATGTTCGATGCGTGACGCACGACGACGAGGACGGCAATGGCGGCGGTCCAGCCGAGCGCCCAGCCCCGATATCCCGACAGAGCGAGACCCGGGACGTAGAGCAGCATCGCACCGAGCGACGCGATCGACGCGACCTTGAATGCGAGCGTGACGATGAGCCACGCCAGCGCGAGGACGACGCCGAACACCGGAGCAAGGAAGATGGAAGCACCGATCGCCGTGGCAACACCCTTCCCGCCACGGAACCGATGCCAGATGGGAACGATGTGCCCGAGGACCGCGGCGAACGCACAGGCGGCCGCAACCGCCTCGACGCTCGCAGTCTCGGCGATGGACCCGATCCAGAACGCGCCGATCGCTGCGCCGAGGGCGCCCTTGGCCCCATCCCCGAGGAGCACGAGGGCGGCGGGTCCCCTTCCAAGTGAGCGGTAGACGTTCGAAGCACCGGGATTCCCGCTGCCGACGGCATAGATGTCGACCCCGAGCATGCGTGGGATGATGACCCCAAAATCGATCGAACCGACGAGATAGGCAACCGCAAATGGAATGAGCAGGTCCACGGCGGGGAGTCTATGCGGCCAAATGGTCGAAGGTGCTTCCGGATCGAGTGCCAACGCGCAACAATGGATGCGATCCCTCCTCGCGGATAACCGAACGCAGGCCCCCCACCATTCCCCCTGCTTGCGTGAGGCGACCGCGGGGAGGGGTCACTTCATCGGCCCCCTTCCATCGCGCCGGCCGGGCGGATAGATTCGATGCGTGTTCTGGCTGACCCGGCCCCCGTACCTCCGGTGGGCCGCCGCCGTTGCGATCGTCGTTGCCGCGTTCGTCTGGGACCTGCGGGGCCGCACCGAAATCCCCTACCCGTTCGCCTCGAGTCCGATCGCCGCCGGCAGCCCCATCACCGATTCAGACGTCGAGTGGCGACTCCTCCCGGCGGGCGCCATGGCGCTCCCCGACTTCTCGAATCCCATCGCCGCCCGCGATCTAGCCGAGGGCGAGCCGATCCTGCCAACCGCCGTATCGGGTTCCGACATGATCCCGGATGGGTGGTGGGCGGTGCCCGTGCCGCTTCCGGCGAGTGCAGCCCCCGGAACTCGGGTCCTGGTGGTGGGCGCCACGTCCGGGCTGGAGACCGAAGGCATCGTCGTGGCAGCCGGCAGCGACGATCTCCTCTCCTACGAGACATCCGGGTCGATCGCCGTACCGCCGGACGTCGCAACCGCCGTGGCAGTGGAGTCGGCCGCAGGATCGCTGGTTGTACTCATTGCTCCCTGAGGACGTCCTAGGCTCCCTGGATGCTCAACGCCATCTTGTGGGGCGCGATCCAGGGACTCACCGAATTCCTCCCGATCTCGTCCAGCGGTCACCTCGTCCTCATCCCGGCACTCCTCGGCCGCGAAGGACCCGATCTGGCAACATCGGCCATGCTCCATCTCGGCACGCTCGTCGCCGTGCTTGCGTACTACCGCAAGGACCTCGTTCGCATGGCTCGGTTCGATCGGAGCGGCCGGCGCATGATCACGATCATCGTCATCGGCACGATCCCAGCCGTCGTCCTCGGTCTGGCCTTCGAGAGCAAGCTCGACGAACTGACCGAACGCCCCTCGATCGTCGCCGGGATGCTCATCGTGACCGGTGTCATCCTGCTCGCAACCATGCTCCTTCGCCCGGGTGATCGAACAACGGAAGAGCTGCAACCGACCGACGCAGGCCTCATCGGCCTCGCGCAGTCATTCGCACTGATCCCAGGCGTGTCACGCTCCGGCATGACGATCTCGGCGGGCCTCGCCCGAGGCATGGAACGTGTCGAGGCTGCCCGGTTCGCCTTCCTCCTCGGAATCCCGGTGATTGCCGGCGCCGGGCTCTTGTCGGTCGCGCGCGCCATTTCGGACGGCGAGGGAATCACCGCTTCGACGATCGCTGGAATGGTGGTGGCCGCAGTCACCGGCTACTGGGCCATCGCCTTCCTGATCCGCGTCCTGACACGGGCCGGCTTGGCCCCGTTCGGCATCTATTGCGTGACCTTTGGCGTAGTTGCGCTGATCGCGTTGTGAGAACCAGACACGAGGTATGAGACTCGAGACAAGAGACGCGAGACTCGAGATCAGGCCCCTGTCTCACGCCCATCGTCTTGGGCTCAACGGGTTCCTCGTTGCTGGTCGGACCGGTAGCTCGCGGAGCCGCTACCCGCCGTAGGCGCTGCTCATCCTCAACTGCTCCGCGATGTGGACGTTGACGAGGGCCGGCACGCCGCTGTCGTGCGCGCGCTCGAGAGCAGGGCGGAGCTGGGCGGCGTCTTCGACGAACTCGCCATACCCCCCGAGCCCTTCAACCATGAGGTCGTACCGGCGTATGCCGAGGTCGGAGGCGACCATTCGCTCGGGATAGAGCATGCGATGGATCGCCTTGATGTTATTCCACGCCCCGTCGTTGCCGACCACACCGACGACCGGAAGCCCGTGCCGGATCAACGAGTCATACTCCATGCCGTTGAACCCGAACGACCCGTCGCCGTAGACGATGCCGACCCTGGTGTCCGGCTCGACCGCCTTCGCCGCGAGAGCAAACGGCGCACCAACGCCGAGGCAGCCGAACGGCCCGGGATCCAGAAGCCCCCCGGGCCGGCTCGTCCGCAGCCACTTCGCCGTGGTCGAGACGATGTCCCCACCGTCGGCGGCGACGATGGCGTCGTCGCCGAAGAACTCCGCCACCTCCCGTGCGAACCGCTCGGGGTGGACCGGACCGTGGTCGCTCGAGGCCAGCTCGTTCGCCGCCGTCTGCTTCTGGTCCTCGATGCCCTTGATCTCCGCGAGCCACTCGGTGGGTGCGCCCCTTCCCACGCGGCCCGCGAGTTGCGCCGCCGCCGCTCCCGGGTCCGCCACGACGCCAATCGCAGCGGGGCGGTTCCATCCGACCCGAGACGGCTCGGCGTCGATCTGGACGACGGCGGCGTTTGCGGCGACCTTCCTTCCGAATCCGGTGCGAAAGTCCCAGTCCACACCGAGCGCTAGCACCACATCGGCCCGCCGGAGCGCGTCTGAGCGCGTCCGGTTCCCGAGCAGTGGATGGTCCCAGCAGAGAGAACCGCGTGCCAGGCTGTTCAGGTACACCGGCGCCTGGACAACATCGACGAGGCCGTTGAGTGCACCGATCGGATCGCCGTACCGGCTCCACCGATAGCCGGTACCTGCAAACACGACGGGCCGCTCGGCGCGATGGAGGAGGTCGACCACGTCGGCCAGCGTCTCGTCGTCGAGACCGGCCGGGCGATCGGCGCGGTAGCCGGCCGGCCACCCGATGGCGTCAGGTTCCACCATTCCCGCCTGCACGTCCCATGGAATGTCGAGAAACACCGGTCCCCCGCGGCCGGAGAAGGCGTGCCGAGCTGCCGTCGCCACATACTCGGGAAGCCGGGACGTCTCGTGGGCGGTTGCGGCCCACTTCGTGATCGAGTGGAACATGCGCGGGTGGTCCATCTCCTGAAGACCACCCCGCAGATCCTCCGTGCTGAGGTGCCGACCACCGATCAGCAGGACCGGGCTGTTCGCGAACCAGGCGTTTGCGATCCCGGTGACGGTGTCGGTCACGCCCGGTCCGGCCGTGGCGAATACGACGCCCAACCGGCCGGTGACCCTGGCGTAGGCATCTGCGGCGTGGGCAGCAGCCTGTTCGTGCCGGACGTCGATGACGCGGATCCCCTCATCGACGCAACCGTCGATGAGGGGAAGAATGTGGCCGCCGGTGAGCACGAAGACCGTATCGACCCCCTCGGACCGGAGCGCGCGGGCGATTGCCCGACCACCGTGAATCTTCGGCATCTCGATCTCCCGCGTTGCGTACCGGACATTCTGGTCGTTGGCGACGGACGCCGCCGCACGTGCCGACGATCACTTTGCGAGATTTGCGGGCATACTTGCCCGACCCCGCCCGCAATCAGCGGGGTACCGGAGAGGACCGCAATGTTCAAACGCAAGACGAAGGCCAGGAAGATCCACCGGCTCAACGAGCTGCAGCCGATGCTTGCGTCGGGTCGGCCGGTTCTGGTCAACTTCTTCCAGGTCGGTTGCGCCCCGTGCCAAGTGATGGACGGCATCGTGAACGAGCTCGCGCGTGAGTACGGCGACTCAGCGCACGTTGTCAAGGCAGACGTCGGCAAAGTGCCGGGGGCAATCGAGACCTACAAGATCAGGTCGACGCCGACCACCATCGTGATCGCCCGACCGCCGCTGAAGACTTCGAAGAAAGCCCGCCGAACGGCGAACGGCACCAAGAAGCGGTCGGCGGCTCGGCCGACCCAACGGTGGCGCGCTTCCGGACTGGTCCAGAAGGACCAACTCCAGCGGGTGCTCGAGTCGAACGGAGCCAAGCGCGTAGAGGCGAACGGGTAGACACGAGACACGAGAGACGAGACACAAGACCGATCCCGCGGCCTTCGGTCTAGCGTCTTGGGTCTAGCGTCTCACTCACGCGTGTCCGGGGGCGTTGGGGAATGAGGCAACGACTTGACGGCGCGCCTCGACGATCTCGTAGCCGATCTGCTCGATGCTGTCCATGAGCCAGAGGTAAGCGGCCTTGCCCGGGCGGAAGTCGGCTTCGGCCATGCCCTGGATCCGTCCTTGCTCCTGGAGTTGCTTGACCTGGCGATGGTTGTCGACCGGTGCGAGGGTGTACACCCCGAGCGTCTTGCCGCCGTTCTGGTTGAGGATCGAGAAACACGGAACGTCGGACGGTCCGTCGGCGATGTAGATCATGTGACGCAGCGGGACGCGGCGCTCCTCCTCACCGATCCTCGCATTCACGTCGACGGTCGAGTTGCGGTTGATGCCCTTGTTGATCTCGAAGAGAGCCCGCGTCTTGGCGGTGTTGTCAATCGCGTAGCCGAGGTGGCTGACGGCCGATGGAGCCGACGCGACCGGAAGCTGATCGAGATATCCGGCCGGCGCCGGGGTCTCGATGAGGGTGTTGGCCCAAATCCCGTCCACATGGTCGGCGAACACGCTCCCCTCGATCATCGGCAGAATCCCCGTTGAGACGATGTAGTGCTCCACGGTGATGCCTTCCGCCGCAAACTCGGGAATCTCGTTGATCCGCCGACGCGACTCGACGAGGAACTCGGGCATACCGGGAGCCGCAGTCAGCTCGGCGCCGAGCTCGTGCAGCCGCTCGTTCGTCAGATCCTTGAAGATGCCCTCGCGGACGTACGTGAGGAGGTGCCCGAGGTAGGCGATGTCGCGCTGGATGCGGACGCCCTGCCTTGCGTAGTACTCGACGAGGCCGTCGACTTCGGCCCAGAACACCGACGGGTCCACGTCGTAGGCCGCGAAGATCGGGTCCTGCATGTTCCCCGGAATGAGGGTTCGGTCGAAGTCCCAGACCAGGGCAACGACGGTCTGGGTGTAGAGGGGTACGGGCATGCCCGTGAGGTTAGATCGTCCGCGGACGACGGGGCGAGCCCATCAAGTCGTCTCGAAAGCCCCGAATGCAACTCCGGACTCGGTAGCCCACCAGCCCTGAATCGAGCAGGGCGCACCCCGGAGCCCCTCATGCGCCTCCCCGAGGCGATCGAGCGCAACGAGCACGACCGTGGAGAAGCCTTTGGCCGCCAGTGCCCATGCGGCGGGGGCAATCGCTGCGGCATCGAGTTCGGAATCGAGGACGATCTCAACCGTGCGTTCGGCCGAACCGACCACGGCACGCAGCGCCCCGAGGTCGGACGGGACGCTCAGCAGTTCTGCGAGCGGCAGTTCAGTCGCCAGGTCGCAGCGACGGGCGTAGACCTCGAGGGTCGCTTCCGTCACTCGATCAACATCAGTGATCGCCGATTCTCGTACCGCTACCGCCATGCATGCCTCCGTGTGTTACACGAGTGTAATTCGTAAGAGCCCTTGAAGCAAAAGGAATCCGGACACGGCTCGAGCGCCCGCGTCGGCAAGCGACGAGATCGTCATCTCCAACATCTGGTGGACGAACGAGCGCGCGTGCGTCGTTCGGACCGCCACACGCATCGACCCGGGCTATCGTCTCGACCCGTCAAGGAGTAGTGGATGCACCGTGAACTCGTGAAGCATGTCCTCGAGCGGGAGGACTTCGGGGAGACCGTGACCGTGGCCGGATGGGTGAGGACCCGCCGGGACTCGAAGGGGGGATTCTCGTTCATCGAGCTCACCGATGGATCGACGATGACCGGCCTGCAGATCATCGCGGACAACGAGCTGTCGAACTACGAATCCGACGTCCTGAACCTCACCATCGGCAGCTCCGCGCGGATCACCGGAACGCTCACTGAATCACCGGGCAAGGGCCAGCGCGTCGAGATCAGGGCCACCGAAGTGGAGCCGTTCGGCCTCGCCGACCCGGAGACCTACCCGCTGCAGAAGAAGCGCATGTCCTTCGAGCACCTTCGTGAAATCGCACATCTGCGGCCGCGTACCAACACGATCGGCGCGGTGGCGCGCGTGCGCAACGCACTCTCCTACGCAACGCACCGGTTCTACCAGGATCGCGACTTCCTCTACCTCCACACGCCGCTGATCACGGCGAGCGATGCCGAGGGGGTCGGCGAGATGTTTCGCGTGACCACACTCGATCCGGCCGCACCGCCCCGCGTCGAAAACGGCGCCGTCGACTACTCGCAGGATTTCTTCGCGCAGCCGGCGTTTCTGACCGTGAGCGGGCAGCTCAGCGCCGAGGCGTACGCCCTCGCCGTCGATCGGGTCTACACCTTTGGCCCGACGTTCCGGGCGGAGAACTCGAACACACGGCGGCACCTCGCTGAGTTCTGGATGGTCGAGCCCGAGATGGCGTTCGCCGACATCGGCGACAACAGCGATCTTGCCGAGGACTACGTCAAGTACCTCATTCGCTACGTCCTCGACCACAACGGGGCGGACCTGGAGTTCTTCAACCAGTGGGTCGACGAAGGCCTGCTCGATTCACTCGCATCGGTCGTCGACGGCGATTTCGAGCGCATCACCTATGCCGAGGCGGTTGGAATCCTCGAACGAGCCGATACCTCGTTCGAGTTCCCACCGGCGTGGGGCGAGGACCTGCAGTCAGAACATGAGCGCTACCTGACCGAGAAGGTGTTCATGAAGCCGGTGATCGTCATCGACTTCCCGTTCGACTTCAAGGCGTTCTACATGCGCAGAAACGACGATGGAAAGACGGTGGCCGCCATGGACGTGCTGGTGCCGCGCATCGGCGAGATCGTGGGGGGAAGCCAGCGCGAGGAGCGGCTCGACGTGCTGGCGGAGAGCATGCGCATCAAGGGCCTGGACGAGCAGCACTACTGGTGGTATCTCGACCTGCGCCGCTTCGGCAGCGCACCGCACTCGGGATTCGGCCTCGGCCTGGAACGTGTGGTGCAATTCGCCACCGGCATGCAGAACATCCGCGATGTCATTCCGTTCCCGCGGACGCCGCGCAACGTCGAGTTCTAGGTGCACAGGCCTCTCCCGCGCAGTGGGGGATGCGCGAGCAACGGCCGCCGGGCCGGCGCGCAGCGGAGGGGACGCCGGGAGTTTCCCGCAGAAGATGCGCGCTTCTACGGCGCAGAGAGCACGTAGTCGTCGGTTTCGTCGTCCCAGAGGAGGTCGATGTAGCCGCTCGCAGCCGCCGCCTTCACGAATTGAAGGAATCCGGAGTAGCCGAGCTTCTTCTCGGAGAATCCGCTGTCTCGCTTCCGCATCTCGTTCTTCAGCCCGGACAGCGCGACGGTCGAGCCGCCCTTGCCGAGCGTTGCCACGGCGTCGTGGAGCATCCCGAAACCGGCCTCCTCACCTCTGCCCGACTTGGGAAATCGAACCGCAGGATCGCCCTGGGAGTCCTCGTAGTCGAGTTCGACGACGCCCTGGTCGGCGAGATGCCGCATGAGCTCACCGAAGGCCCGGAAGCCGTACTCGGTCTCGGTGAACGTCGGATCTTTGCGCAGCAGCGCTCGCTTCAGGCTCGATGCGCGCACGTCGCCGTTTCCCGCGCGAATGAGACCGGCCAGCGTCGGAACGATGATGGCATCGGGCGATTCCGTTCTGGTAGCAGCCGGTCGTTCGGCCTTGGGACGCTCCTTCTTCGGCTTGCGATCCGGCATGTCGACGCCGGAGAGGTTCTCGTAGAACAGGAACTCGTCGCAGGCCGCCGGGAGCAGCTTCGACGTCGATCCCTTCATGCCCACACCAACGACGCGTCGATTGAGCTCGCGCAACTTGTGAACCAGCGGCGTGAAGTCTGAGTCGCCCGAGCAGACGACGAACATCGTCACGTAGTCACGCTCGAAGGCGAGCTCGATCGCGTCGACGGCCATCTTGATGTCGGCGGCGTTCTTGCGAACCGAGCCCTTTCGCTGCGGAATCTCGATGAGTTCGACCTGGTTGTCGGTGAGCATCCGACGGTCCTTCTCGAAGTACGTCCAGTCGGCATAGGCGCGCCGCACGACCACGCGTCCGCGCTCGGCGAGGGCGTCGGCAACGGGTTTGAAGTCGAATTCGATTCCGAGGTCTTCCCTCGCGCCGATCGCGAGGTTCTCATAGTCGATGAACAGGCCGATGCGTTCTTCTTCCATGACCGCAGCGTATCAGGCGGTGCCCTCTGCAGTTCGCCACTCACCGAGCGTGCGCTCGATCCACGTCTGGCATCGTTCGAGGACTTCGAGTGGCGATTCCCCCGTCGCGCGTACGATCGGCTCCCCGAATCGGATCCGGACTTTCGAGCCGAACGGAATCGGGAACATGTTGCGCTGGAACACGCGCCAGGATCCCTCGATCGCCGTCGGGATGATCGGAAGGCTCGGCGCCGCCTGCATGATGGCCGCGAGGCCACCCGGGCGAAAGTCGCCGAGCTCCCCTTCTCGAGATCGGGTGCCTTCGGGGAAGATCACGACCGACACGTCGCGTCGTTCGGCCTCGGATGCCATGTTCCTGATCGCATCCATCGCCTGGTCGCGATGGTCGCGGTCGATCAGGGCGTTCCCGCCGTACCGGAGGTTCAGCGACACGCTGGGCAGGCCGCGCGCAAGCTCCTTCTTTGCCACATACTTGGGGTAGTTCCGAGGGAGTAGACCTCCGAAGATCGGCACGTCGTACATCGATTGGTGGTTCGACACGAAGATGAATCCGCCGTCGCTGGCGAAGCGATCCTTCCCCTCGGTCTCGACCTCGACGCCGGCGATGCGGAACACAGCGAGCAGCGTTCGCTGCAGCATCGCCATGACCTTCTCGAACGGTCTGATTCCGAACGGCAAGGCGATGAGACCGAGGAGATGGAACACGCCGAGCGTGAGCCCGAACGCGGCAACGGTCGGAACGGTGAAGAGCCAATCTCGGACTGCTTTCATGATGACCTCGACTCTGTTCGTAGGAAGGTGACGATCGCGCCGGTCACCTGGTCGGGCTGCTCCTGCTGCGTCCAATGACCGCTTGCGGTGACGGCCGCCACCCGAAGGTTCGGCACCCACCGGTCCATGCCGTCGGCCAGCCGCGCCGGCAAGATCGGATCCCGATCTGCCGTAATCATAAGGGTGGGCTGGATGATCGGCGCGTTCGCCAGTCCTTCAGTTGCAGCGGCGTTGGCGTCGATATTGCGATACGGTCCGAGCGGACCGAAGAGGCCACCGGCCGTGAATGCGTCCCGGTAGACACCGAATTCGGCATCGCTCATGAAGCCCGGAGTGGCTGCAATCCCCGAGTACACCGTTCGCAGCCAGGCATCCGGGTCGGACTCAAATGCGGCTTCGGTGGCGCCCACGTGTTGGAACGCCAGGACGTATCCGAATCGGTCTGAGAGTTGGTCCCGGATGACGTCGGTGGTGGGGAACCCGGCGCACCAGCCTCGATACGGCACATTCAGGCTGACGACTCGCTCGACGCGATCGGGATGCATGATGGCGGCGGTCCAGACGACGAGGCTCCCCCAGTCATGACCGACAAAGGTGGCGCGTTCCAGCCCGAGGGCATCGAGGACGCCGAGGGCATCACCGACGAGGTCGAGGAGCCCGTAGGCGTCGATGTGGCCCGGCTTCGACGATCCGCCGTAGCCTCGCTGGTCGTAGGCGATGGCCCGGAACCCGGATTCGGCAACCGCCGGGATCTGATGCCGCCACGAATACGCCAACTCCGGAAAGCCATGAATGAAGACGACCGGATGGCCGGATCCCTCGTCGGCGACACAGAGGTCCACTCCGTTCGTCGAGTGGATCGTTCGGTCCATGCCTCGAGGGTAGTCCCCTCCACCTTTCGCGTATGCGAGAGGGGTGACCGTCCCGTGCCGAAGGGGGGACACGGCACGGGACGGTCGACTCGGACGACCGGGCGGTTGGGGCCGAACGGCCGTCCGCAGCCCACCGATCCGGGCAGCGGGAGGAAGGGAGGGAGGGAGGGTGCTACCCGGTCCGGTGAACAACTCGATTCTCAGCTCCCACCGGACGAGTGGATGGACAGATCGTTCGGGCCGGTCGAGGCAACCGGTCAGGTCCGACCCGACTGCAGGGGAGCATCAGAAAGGGTATCGACGGGCCCTGGTAGCGACACCGACCCGGATAGGGGATATCCCCGATCTACGTCGACGCTGAGAACTGATCCTCGGGAATCTCGACGAGGACAGCGGATCCGTTTGCGGTCACGGTGCCATCGACCGAGAGATCGGTCTCGACGACCACCTTCCGCCCCGTGATCTCGACGAGTCGTCCGGTCAGATGCATCTCAGCAAGCGGCGTCGGGAGCCGGTAGTCGACCTCGAGGTGTGCGGTGACGAAACGGGGCGACGGATCAGAGCCGAGGACCAAACCATTGCGTTGCATGGCAAAGATCGCGGCGGAGCCGGTCGAGTGGCAGTCGATGATCGACGCCACCAATCCGCCGTAGACGAAGCCGGGAATCGCCGTATGGAATGGTTGCGGCATGAACACCGTAGCCGTGCCTTCTCCGGCGAGCCGGGTCTTGATCTGGTACCCCGCATCGTTGAGCCGCCCGCAGCCGTAGCAGTGGGCCACGTCGTCGGGATACCGGTCCTGAACCGCCACCGATCCACCCATTGCGGGACGCTCGGCTTCAGGAATACATCGCCTCAATTTGCTCGGAGAAGTGCTCCGCGACCACTTTGCGCTTCACCTTCATCGTCGGTGTCAATTCGCCGTGCTCGATCGACAGCGGTTCGTCCAGAACAACGAACTTCTTGAGCTGCCGTACTCGAGCGTTCGAGGCATTGGCCTCATCGACGGCGGATTGCACCGAGGCCTGGACCTCTTCGCCGCTCATCCCGGCCGCAGCCTCTGGATCAACCGAAATGAGAGCGGTGAGATAGGGGCGCTGGTCGCCGATCACGACCACCGTCCCAATGAGCGGGTTCGTCTGCAACGACATCTCGATCAACGAGGGCGTGACGTTCTCCCCACCGGCCGTGATGATGATGTCCTTCTTGCGATCGGTGATGAACAGGAAGCCATCGTCGTCGATCTCGCCGATGTCACCCGTTGCAAGCCATCCGTCCTCGCTGAGCGCCTCGGCCGTCGCCTCGGGGTTGTTCAAGTAGCCAAGGAAGTTGTTTGGGCCGCGCGTGAGGATCTCACCGTCCTCCGCGATCTGCAGCTCCACCCCCGGCACAGCGGGGCCAACAGATCCGACACGATTCTGATTCGGCTTGTTGAAGGCACACACGCCGGTGCACTCCGATTGGCCGTAGAGCTGGAGCACTTGCATCCCGAGACCGGCAAAGAAGTCGGCAATCGACGGGTCGAGCGGGGCAGCAGACGAGAACATGAATCGACACCGATCGAGACCCATTGCCTCCTTCGCCTTCGAATACACCAGTCTGTCGAACAGTCCGTACTGGGCGCCGAGCCAGCCCCCCGGCTGCTCGCCGCGGTTCAACGCTGCGGTGTGATCGCGGCCGACCGAAAGCGCTCTGTTGGCGATCGCAGCCTGCACACCGGATGCTTCGCCGAGCTTCTCGGATACGGCGGCGTAGAACTTCTCCCAGACGCGCGGCACCGCAAAGAAAGCCGTCGGCCGGACCTCCTTCAACGTGTCCGCGAGTCGGAAGATGTCCGGTTCGAAGTAGACCTTGAGCCCCATGACCGCCGGTGCGTGGATCGAGACGATCTGCTCGGCGATGTGGGAAAGCGGCAGGTAGGAGACGGCCGAGTCCGCCGTTGAGAGAGGTATGAACTCGTATACCGCCTCGATCAGGAAGACGAGCGCCTCATGTGGCAAGACGACTGCCTTTGGCGGCCCGGTCGTCCCGGAGGTGTAGATGAGCGTGGCGCCGTCGCGTCTTTCGATGGCCGACAGCCGCTCGTCGACCTCGCCGGTCTCGAGGCCGGATCCCCGACCGATGAACTCGTCCCACGTCATCACCCCTTCGGCATCCGACGAGGTTCCGGGCATCAGCACGATGTGGCGAAGATGCTCTAGCCCGTCGCGCACCTCGAGGATCTTCGCAAGCTGGTCGTCGTTTTGAACGAGCACCACCGTCGAGCCCGAGTGATTGATCACATAGGCACACTCGTCGGGTGCACTGGTCGGATAGATACCGGCCGGCATGGCGCGAACGGCCATGGCCGCAACGTCGAAGATGACCCACTCCGGGGTGTTCGTGCCCAGAATCGAGACCGTCCCACCCGGCTCGACACCGAGTGCGATGAGCGACCGCGCTGCGGCCCGGATCTGATCGGTGTAGTCCGACCAGCTGGTGCCGACCCACTGGTCTTCGCGTCTCACCGCGTAGGCATCGACGGAAGGCCTCGTTGCGCCGGCGTTCAGTACCTTCTGCGGTATCGACTCGAATGACATGCAATTCCTCCCGGGACGG
>JAHEEL010000027.1:7144-15778 GCA_024640745.1 Actinomycetes bacterium | reverse complement strand
GACATCGCACCGTTGGGCGGACCGGAGAAGCTCCAATGCACGGCGATCGGGTCGGGATACCGGGTGCGAAAGGCGATGAGCGGAACGAACGCGCCGAAGACCGTGAGCGCAGGGAGCACCACGACGACGGCCCACCAACGAGCTGATCCGCGACGCATCCGGGCAGTATGCCATTATCACCTCCCCGCCCGGCGGTAACCTCGCAGTCGTGGATCCCGCAGCAACCCTCACGACGCGCCTCGCCGGGACATTCGCCGACCTCGGCCTCCGCCACGCCGTGGTCTCGCCCGGCTCGCGAAGCACGCCCCTCGCCGTCGCCTTCGCATCCGAACCTCGCATCACGACGCATGTCGTGCTCGACGAGCGATCGGCGGGGTTCTTCGCCTTGGGAATCGCCAAGCAGAGTGGTATCCCGGCAGCGCTCGTTTCGACCTCCGGCACCGCAGCCGCGCACTACCTTCCTGCGGTCGCCGAGGCGAGCCAGGCGCGCGTGCCGCTGATGGTGCTCACCGCCGATCGTCCCCCCGAACTCCGCGACACCGGCGCCCCCCAAACCATCGACCAGGTCGCGCTCTACGGCAGGGCTGTGCGACTCTTCCTCGACGTCGGTGTGCCCGACTCGGCCACGGCAGCAGCGGCGCGGTCGACCGCCCTGCATGCATGGGCCCGTGCTCACGACGCGCCGCAGGGTCCCGTCCACCTGAACCTCCCATACCGCGAGCCCCTTGCACTCCCGACCGACCCTTCACCTCCGTTGGACCTGCGGTTCAGCCGCGGCGAGGTCCAGTTGCCGCCTGAAGGCCTGACGGAGCTGGCGGCGCGCCTCTCGGGCCGGCGATGGCTCATCATTGCCGGGGGCCGCCAGCGCCCGGGGTTTGCTGCCGCCACCGCGATGCTGTGCGCCGAAGCGATGGTCCCCGTCGTTGCCGACGTCCAGTGCCGATTCCCATCACCGTCGACCATGGCCTACGGCGACCTCCTTGCCGCGTCGGGCTTCTTCGAGGCACATGCCCCCGAGATCGTGGTCCGCGTCGGATCGGTGCCGACGTCGCGGCCCGTCTGGTCGTGGCTGCAAGATTCGGGCGTCGAGCACATCATGGTCGACGACGCCGGTTGGCGCGATCCGCTGGGAACCGTCGACAGCGCGTACCGGGCCGACCCCGCGGTGACGTTCGCCGACCTCGCCGGTCGCGTCGACCCCGCACCGGAGGACTGGCTCAACGTATGGAGCGAGGCCGACCGTGACGTGGGCCGGGCCGTCGAACAAGCCCTCACGAACGAGCCGTTCCCGAACGAGCCCTCGATCGCTCGCACAACGACGGCTGCTGCACCGTCGGGCGCGACCGTCTATGTGGGTTCGTCGATGCCGATTCGCGATGTTGACGCCTTCGCCGGTCGACCGCGGGGAGACGTCGCGATTCTTGCCAACCGGGGGGCGAACGGTATCGATGGATTACTGTCGGCGGCAGCCGGCGCTGCTGCATCCGACGGACGCCGGGTGATCGCACTCGCCGGGGACCTGTCGGTGCTTCACGACTCCACGGCGCTCGGGGTGATCGCCGGACTCGACCTCCCCGTCACCGTCGTGGCGGTGAACAACGACGGCGGAGGCATCTTTCACTTCCTTCCACAGGCGTCACGGCTCCCCGGCGAGCGGTTCGAAACCCTCTTCGCCACACCCCACGGGCGCTCGCCGGCCGCCATCGCCGATGCATTCGGCGTGGACGCGAGGATGATCGAGACGGCCGACGAGCTGACGACGGCACTGGCCGCCGACGGTGGCCCACTCCTCGTCGAGATCAAGACGGATCGGGCCGAGAACGTGCACGTTCACGAACGGCTGCGAACAGCGGCAGCACAAGCGCTGCGCTGAGATCAGCAACTCAATACAAGAGAATCGAGCCCAATCGTGGCCCTCTCTTGTCGAGCGTCTCCTGTCGAGCGTCTGACCGCTAGGTCGCCGCGAGCAGCTCGAGCATCGGACGGAGCTTGAGCCTCGTCTCCAGCAACTCCGACTCCGGGTCCGAATCCTCGACGATGCCCGCACCGGCGAAGAGGTGGGCGCGCGTGCCCTCGAGGAGCCCGCACCGGAGGCTGATCGCGAATTCACCCTCATCCGCCGCGTCGATCCAGCCGACCCCGCCCGAGTACCACCCCCGATCGAACGTTTCAACCTTTGCGATGAACGCCTCGGCGGCCCCTCGCGTCGTGCCGCCAACGGCGGGGGTCGGATGGAGCGCGTCGACAAGGTCCAGGATGTGCACGCCCGGGAGCGCCGTGGCGCTGATCTGGGTCGAAAGGTGCTGCACGGTGGCCATGCGCTTGAGGGAGGGACGCTCCGGCACATCGAGGTGCTCGGTGAGCGGACCGAGCCGTTCGGCGACATCCTCGACCACGAATCGATGCTCGACGCGATCCTTCGCCGAGTTCATCAACTCGTCCGCGAGCCGGCGATCCTCAACCTCACCTTCACCGCGGCGCGCAGACCCCGCGAGCGGATTCGACGTCACTGAACCCCGGTCGAATCGCACGAGCAACTCGGGACTCGCCCCGACGAAGGTTGCGCCGTTCACGCGCCACCCGAAACTGAAGCACTGCCGGTACGAACGCTCGAGATGGCTGACGAGATCGAATCCGTCCGGGGCGTCATCCGAGCGCACGACAACGGATCGGGAGAGAACGACTTTGCGGAGGGAGCCGTCGCGTATCGCCTCAACCGCTTCGGCAACCCCGGTGGTCCACTCCGATACGGACGGGCAGGACTCGAGCGTGTGATCCCCGAGATTCGGATAGGGAGGTCGCGGTGGCGTTGCCAGCGAGCGAAGCCGCTTCGCGAGGTCATCGGTATCGACATCGGGAGGGACCGCAACGAGAAGGAGACGATCGTCCCCCCGCCGTAGGACGGTGGCCATCGGAAGGACGGCTTCGGCGGATGCAAACGACGCCCACGGCTCTGATCGCGGCCCGTCCGGAGCGAAGGCGAAGCCGGCAAACGCACGAAATGGCTCGGGGAGCGACCATGCATCGACGGCCGTGCGAAGGTTCCGGAAACGGTCCGCTCCGGCCGATGTCGCCTTCGCCGCGACACCGAGCCCGCCGATGGCCGGCCCGTTGGGTGAGGAGAAGTAGAAGGCACCCTCGAACCGATCGGAGCCGGCTCGAACGAAATCCAGCGGCTCACCGTCGATCGGGAAGACCCCGAATTGCAGCCCGTTGGGTCCAGACGCGAGCGCAGATCGAAGATCGAGGGCGCGTAGAGAGATCATGGACATGGAATGCTACTGGGCACCCGGTATTTGCTGGATGCCGCGGTCGGCTACTCGTCGCCGTCGTCGAGCCGCCAGACCAGATTGCTCTCGACGTGCAGCACACCGTCGAGCCGCGTCGCGAGCTCCGCGAGCAGGCGCGCTTCGTTTCGCGTCCCGATCTCTCCGACAAAGGTCACGACACCGTTGGTCACGGTCACGTCGAGCTCGTCCGGGTCGATGAAGAGGACGCGACGAATCAGGTCCTCGCGAATCTCATCTTCGATCACATCGTCCGGCCGCGTGAAGACCGAGACGATATCCGCACGCGAGATGATCCCGAGGAGCCGTGAATCCTCGTCCACGACCGGAAGACGCTTGATGTCCTGGAACGTCATCATCTTCGCAGCGTCGTAGACCTCGGTGTCCGGACCGGTCGTGACGACGCCATCGGACATCACGTCGCCCACGGTCTCGCCGAGATCGGTCGAGCCCTCTTGGCGCTCGACCTCGAGCCGCAGGAAGTCCGCCTCCGTGATGATGCCGACCAGCGAACCGTCCGGCGATGTCACCGGAAGCCCGCTCACCCGGTTGCGGAACATCAGCCTCGCGGCATCGCGAATCCCGGTCTCTCGCGAGACGGTGATCACGTCGGTCGTCATGAGGTCTACGACCTGCACCCGGTCTTCCTCTCTCTGGCGTCGGCCGCCATTGTTGCATCTTGTCTACGGTGCCGTCGGAATATCGCGTCGAACCGGTTGATCCGACGGTTCGATGCGCTTGACTCTCATCCGCGCATCGACCACGCACACTCCCTCGCCGGGCCCGCCCACCTTGACCGGATTCATGTCCATCTCAGCGAGCTCCGGGAGATCCTCGATGAGCGCGGATACGCGAAGCAACGCTTCCTTCACCGCATCGATATCGCTCGGCGCCGCCCCGCGATACCCCTCGAGCAGCCGGGCCGACTTGACCTCCTCGACCATGTCATCTACGTCGAGGTCCGTCAGCGGATGGATCCGGAACGCCGCATCTCCGATGAGCTCGACGAAGACGCCCCCCAGCCCGAAGACAACCAGCGGCCCGAAGTTCGGATCTTCAACCATGCCCATCAGAATCTCGTGTCCACCCGCAATGAACTCCTGAACCAGAACGCCGGTGGGATCGGTGACGGAGGCAACGACCTGGCGGTACGCATCGCGCACAGCCGTCTCGCCGACAACCTCGAGTGCGACGCCACCCACATCGGACTTGTGCAACGCCGACGGTGACAGCACCTTCAGGACAACGGGACCGTCGATCTCGGCCGATCGCTCGACTGCTTCATCCTCGGTCGACACGACGGCAGACGCCGGAACACGTATCCCATAGCACTCGAGAACGGTGTCGATCGTATTGGGATCAAGCCAACCGCCGTCTTCATCAAAACCAGCGAGTGCAGCATCGAGCGCAGCGCGGGCACGCTCGCGATCGAGGTCATCGAATGTCGGGATCTCCCCTTCCGGGCGCCTGAGCCACTCGCCGTACCGGACGGCGTCGTTGAGCGCTCGTGCCGCCCGCTCCGGGAATGTGAACTCCGGGACCGTCGACGTGACCTTCGGTGCGTCGTCCGAGATCTTCCCAGACTGCATGAACACGGCGAGGAAGGTCTTGTCACCTTCGTAGGCCTCGCCGACTTCGCGAATCGTGTTCTGGATCTCCACGAGGTCGATGGCAGATGCTGGGATGTGGATGGCGATGACCGCGTCGAGGTCGTCGGCTCCGAGGAGCGTCTCGAGAACTGCCCCGTATTCCTTCGCGCCCGCAGCGGCGATCATGTCCACGGGATTGCGGATTGCGGCCTCCGGCGAGAGCTCCGTGCGCAGGCGTGCCTGCAGCTCATCGGACAAAACCGGGATCTCGAGTCCGCGCGATTCAAGCGCATCGACGGCGAGAATGGCCGGTCCCCCGGCATTCGAGACAATGCCAACACGCCGTCCCTTCGGAACCGGCTCATTGGAAAGCAGGATCGTGACGTCGAACAGCTCCTCGAGCGTGTCAACACGAATCACACCGGTTTGCTGGAAGAGTGCATCGACCGCCACATCGAGGCTCGCGAGCGAGCCGGTGTGGCTGCTCGCCGCCCGCGCTCCGGATTTCGTTCGTCCTGACTTCACGGCCACAATCGGCTTCTTCCTCGCGATCCTCCTGGCGAAACGCGCAAACCGCCGCGGGTCTCCGAACGACTCCATGTACAACAGGATCACGTCGGTCGACGGATCATCCTCCCAGTACAGCAATAGGTCGTCGCCGGAGACGTCGGCGAGGTTGCCGACGGAGACGAACGTGGAGATCCCGATCCCGTGTCGGGAAGCGGAGTCGAGGATCGCGAGCGCAAGCGCACCCGATTGTGACGAGAAGGCCACATTCCCCCGCGACGGCATGATCGGGCCAAACTGCCCGTCCAGACTGATCGCCGGATCGGTGTTGAGCAAGCCCATGCAATTCGGCCCGACCATCCGGATTCCCGCCGAACGTACGAGATCGAGCAGCTCCGCCTCCAGGGCAGCCCCCGCGTCACCGATCTCGGAGAAGCCGGCGGAGATCACCACCAGCGCCTTGACGCCCTTTTCGATGCACTGTTCGACCGCGGGGATCACGAATCGCGCGGGAACCACGATGAAGGCGAGATCGACATTCCCCGGCGTGTCGAGGATCGTGGGATACGCCGCAACCGACCGCACCACGGGTGCCTTCGGGTTCACCGGGTAGACCGGACCGGTGAAGTTCCCGGCGAGCAGGTTGCTGAACAGCCTTCCACCGATCGATTCAGGGTCCCGGCTTGCACCGATGACGGCAACCGCCTGCGGTGCCATCATCGGCATCATTGATTTCACGGCCGCTCGCTTCTCCCATTCGGCCCGGAAGGCGGATGTTTCGTCGGTCTCCTCCTCCGGGAATGTGATCGTGTAGCTCCCGACTTCGGCATCGCGCTCGACGCCGTAGCCCGACGCCCGGAACACGCGCATCATCACGTGGTTGTCAGCGAGCAGAAACGACCGAAATCGATCAATGCCGCACGTGGCGGCGTATGCAGTCAGCCGATACAGGAGCAGCGTACCGATGCCCTTCTGCTGGTAGTCGTCGCTGACCGCAAATGCAGCTTCGGCGATGGTTGAGTCGTCGATCGCGTTATAGCGGCCGACGGCGATCAGGCGGCCGTGGTGGATCGCAACGAACGCCATCTCCCGGTGATAGTCGAGGTGGGTGAAATGGTCGAGTTCGTGCGGTTCGAGATCCCGCTCGGCGCGGAAGAAATGGTCGTACGTGCTCTGCCGTGAGAGACCTCGCACCATCGCCTGGAGCGCATCCCGGTCACGCGGGGCGATCGGACGGATCCGGAGCGTCTCACCGGCGCTGGTCACGGCGTCCTGTACCCAGTCGGCCGGATAGCCCGGAGGCGGATCCGCGATGTCGGACGACGCCTGGATCTGGTGAGTCACGATGAACCTCTCGCTCGGCATGTGGGCTCGATTCTCGCAGCCTCTTGGGTTCGGCGATACTTGCCGTGATGACAACGAGTGTTTCCTTCGTCGGCCTCGCCCTCGCATCGTCGCTGGTCTTTGTTGCCGTTGTGCTGTCGATGTGGCAGCACCTCGGTCTCGGTCGGCAGATCGTGTGGGCATCGGTTCGCGCGCTCGTGCAGTTGCTGATCGTCGGAGTAGTCCTCGCGTTCCTGCTGCAGCCCGGGCAGTCCATCTGGTGGTCATTCGCATGGGTGTTGCTCATGGTGCCGTTCGCCGCCGGCGTCGTGGCGCGACGAGCCCCCGAAGTGCCTCGGGTCCGGTGGCTGGCACTCGTCGCATTCGGCACGACCACGATTGTCATCCTCGGGCTTCTCTTCGGCCTCCGGATCTTTCCGCTCGAGCCGCGCACGCTCGTGCCTCTCGCCGGAATGATGATCGGCAACTCGATGACCGCCACCGTGCTCGTGGCGACGCGCATCGTTGCGGAGTTCCGGGAGAAGCGACCGTTGATCGAAGTACGGCTTGCGTTGGGCTTTCGCTCACGCGACGCGTTTCTGCCGTATCTCCGCTCTGCGCTCAAGACGGCCCTCGTCCCACAGATCGAGACGACCAAGGCCGTGGGGATCGTCTTCCTGCCGGGAGCAATGACCGGGCTCATCCTCGCCGGGGTCGATCCAATAGAGGCCGTGCGCGTTCAGGTGGTCGTGATGTACCTCGTTCTCGGATCGGTTGCGGTAGCCACGAGCACCGTTGCGCTCGGGCTGAGCCGAACCCTGTTCACCGCCGATCAGCGAGCGGTCCATTTGCCGGAGGAGCGATAGGCTGTCCGGGTGAAACGGATCGCGGTCGCGCTCATGCTCGTACTCGCTGCGTGCTCGAGCGGTTCGGGCGAATCGGACACGAGCGATGCTCCGATCCTCGAATCGACGAGCCCGTCGTCGACGGCCACGACCTCGCCGTCGGCTCCGGATGCCGACGCTGCGGCCACAACGACCACCACCGTGGTGACCGGCGACGCCCGCTTCATCATCGGCGGCGTCGCATTCGGCGATTCCGGTTCAATCGAGGTCGGCAATCTCGGGCCGGACGCCGGCAACCTCACCGGCTACTGGCTTGCCGTTCATCCCTTCTACCTGGAGATGCCGGCGACAACCCTCGCTCCGGGCAGGTCGGTCGTCGTCAGCCTCGCCGAGAACGCCGATCCCGACCTCGTGATCCCGGCTGCCGGCCTCATCGGGCCGCTGAGCAGCTCCTCCGGCGAGGTCGGGCTGTATTCGTCTGGTGCATTCGGGGATCCAACCGCGATGGTCGACTACGTCTTGTGGGGCTCGACGAACCAGGCTCGGTACCCGGTTGCGGTGGCCGCCGGCCTGTGGCCGGAGGACGCCACGATCGTCGTCGACGGGTCGGCAACTGGTCTGACCATCGTCGACCGAACCGACCCGGGGCCACAAGGCTGGGTTGCGACGACCGAGTGATTGCGATTCTGCGGATTGCCTCACCGACTTCGCCCGACGGATCGGAAAGCGGTTCAGACGAGCGCAACCAGATCGAGCAGCGACTCGTCGAAGAACGCGGCCTCGCCTTCCGGCATGAGAATGACCCGGTCCGGGTCGAGGTCGGCCACGAAGTCGGTATCGTGGCTCACCAAGACGAGCGTGCCTTCATACTGCCGCAGCGCGTCGAGGAGCGCATCCTTGGCCTGGGGATCCAGGTTGTTCGTCGGCTCGTCCAGCAGGAGGACATTGTGTCCGGCAATGACGAGCCGGGCCAACGCGAGCTTGGTCTTCTCCCCACCCGAGAGCGTTCCCGCATCCTGTTCGACCTTGTCGGCGAGCAGGAAGTGACCGAGCACCGTCCTGAGGTCCCGATCAGGCAACCGA
>JAHEEL010000027.1:0-7134 GCA_024640745.1 Actinomycetes bacterium | reverse complement strand
GGACCGTGACACCGGCCGTGATGTCCTCATGCTCCTGGGCGTAGTAGCCGAGGTCGGCTCGATAGCCGGCCTCGACGTGGCCGAGATCCGCCTTCTCCTCACCGGCAAGGATCTTCAGCAACGTTGTCTTTCCCGCACCGTTCAGACCCATGATGATGAGGCGTTCGCCACGATCGACATCGACGTCGATGTCGACAAACACCACATTGTGGCCGAATGCCTTCGCAAGGCCCTTTGCCCGCAGCGGGGTTCGCCCGGATGAGACCGGCTGAGGGAATCGCAGCGTCACGCCCTTGCGGTCGCGTTGCACGTCGACCATGCCGTCCTGGAGCCGCTTCACGCGCGTCTCCCATGTATGAGCGCGACGCGCCATCTTCTCGGTCGAGCCCTTGAATCGCCGGATGCCCGCTTCGAGCCGCGCGATCTTCTCCTCCTGGTGTCGGCGCTCCCGGAGCCGCTGAACCCGCCGCCGCTCACGCTCTCCGAGATAGTACGAGTAGTTGCCGCGGAACGGTTCGATACGGCCACGGTCGACGGCAAGCACCGAAGTGATCGACTCGTCGAGCAGCGGGAGGTCATGGGACACCATCAGCAGCCCGCCGGGGTAGTCCGAGAGAAACTCCATGAGCCACGCTTTGGCGTCGAGATCGAGATGGTTGGTCGGCTCGTCGAGCAGTAGTGTCGTCGTCTCGGCGAAGAGGATGCGTGCGAGCTCGACACGCCGGCGCTGCCCGCCCGACATCGTTGCTACAAGCTGTTCGAGCTCGTCGGCGCCGATACCCACCGCCGACGCGAACCTCTTGGCCTCTGCCTTGGCAACGTAGCCGCCCCGAGCGGTGAACTCGTCTTCGAGGCGGCTGAAGCGGTGGATCAAGCGGTCACGCTCGATGCCGCCGGCGCGCTCCATCCGACCTCGCGTGATCTCCATCTTCCGCTCGATCGTCCCAATGTCTCTGGCCATCAGGACCCGCTCGAGCGCCGTCACACCTTGGTCCTCCAGATCCTCGAGCGCCGCCTCCTGTGAGAGATACCCCACGCTCCCGCTACGCACGATCGAGCCGTCGGCGGGCTCGGTCAGGCCCGCAAGCGCCCTGAGAAGCGTGGTCTTGCCCGCGCCGTTCGGGCCGACGAAACCGACCTTGTCGCCGGCCTGCACGGAAAACGACACGTCGGACAGCAGTCGACGTGCACCGGCGTCGATGGCGAGGTCGCGAACGAGGAGCATGGGGAAACGCTACCGGCGGGACCGGCCTACGCCCTGGATGACGCCGGCTCTTCGCTCTCCGCGTAGCGGACGATGAACTTCGGAATCTCACTGCCCGGGATCGGCCGAGACACCAAGAAACCCTGGACGCGGGTGCATCCCAGCTCCGCGAGGAACTTGAGCTGCTCCGGATCGTCGACACCTTCCGCAATCACATCGAGGCGAAGGTTGCGCGCAAGGCCGATGATGGCGGAGGACACCGCGATACCGTCGCGGTTGGTGAGACCGTCTGCAATGAACGAGCGGTCGATCTTCAGCGTGTCGATCGGCAGCTTCGTCAGATAGCCGAGCGACGAGTATCCGGTCCCGAAGTCGTCGATGCTGACCGACACCCCGATCTCGCGAAGGCGCTCCAGCGCCCGACGCGTCTCCTCGAGGTCGCTGAGCAGGGTCCCCTCGGTGAGTTCGACGTCGAGGAATCGAGGATTGAGTCGCGCCGCCGCCAGGGAAGCCACGACCGTTTCGACGAGGTTGCCCGCACGGAACTGTCTGGATGACAAGTTCACCGACATTCGCATAGGCGGGAGCCCACCGTCGAGCCACGTGCGCATCTGCACACACGCGGTGTCCAGCACCCACTGCCCAAGGGGAACGATCAGGTCCGTCTCTTCGGCCAATCCAATGAACTCCCCCGGTTCGATCCGGCCGTACTCGTCGTGGTCCCACCGCACGAGCGCTTCGACGCCAAGGACCGTGCGATGTGCGGTGTCGACTTTGGGCTGGTACTCGAGATACAGACCCTCGTCGATGTCGATCGCCTTGCGCAGGCCGTCGAGCAGCGAGTGGCGTTGGCTCGTGCGTTCGCGGAGCTCTGTCGTATAGAACTCGTACGTGTTGCGACCTGCATCTTTCGCGCTGTACATCGCGATGTCGGCGCCCTTCAGCAGGTCCTCGGCCGTCTCACCGTCGAGCGGGAAGGCCGCGATGCCCATCGAGGTGGTGATCACGATGTCCTCGCCGCCGACCCGATAGGGATCCGCAACCGACCGGAGGATCTTCGTTGCTACCCGCCCAGCGTCCTCCACCCGTTGGCCACCTTCGAGAATCACGGTGAACTCGTCGCCGCCCAAGCGCGCGACCGTGTCCGACTCGCGCACGCACGCGACGATCCGTTCGGCAACCTGACGTAGCAGCGCATCCCCGACGGCATGGCCGAGTCGATCATTGACGTCCTTGAAGCCGTCGAGGTCGAGGAACATGAGGGCAACGACCGATCCGTCCCGGCGCGCTCTCGCCACGGCGCTCTCGAGACGGTCGGAGAACAGCGTTCGGTTGATCAAGCCGGTCAGGGCGTCGTAGCGGGCGAGGTAGCTCAGCCGCTGTTGGTCGAGCTCTCGCTCGAACTTGTGCGCTTCGGTGTTCTCCGTCCAGGATTGGCGTAGGTTGCGCACCGCAGGACGGAATAGGAAGAGGCCTTCGAGCACGAGGAGCACCAGCGTGGCGGCGAGGAGGAAGTACTCGGTCTGCTCCAGGGCGAGCACATCCTCGCTCGATGTTCGCAGGAAGGCGGACACGACGCGCTGCATGGCCAGGCCGTACGCAGCAGCGGCCTCTTCCACGGCTTCGACGTCGGATGCCGGCGCACGACCCTGGTCTTCGACCGCCGTGAGCGCTTGATCCGCGGTTGCGATCAGCTCGTCGCGAGCGACCGCAGCTTCGTCCAGCAAGGCAACGATCGCCGCCTCTTCCATCGGCGGGAGGTCGAGATCGGGATCCCCGTTCACGAACGACTCGTGGACCCGCACGATCTCGTCGAGGGCGGCCGTCATCTCCTCGCGAATCGGTTCGGACACGCCGTCAACGACTTGACCGGAGAGGTCGGCGACGCGGCTCGCCAGATAGCCCTGGCGGAGACCGTACTCGAGGACGGTCGCATCCTTCTCCTGGGAGCTCAGCGCTTGATAGGTCGTGAACGTCGAAAGGACGGCGAGCAGCGCGATCAGAACGAGCGCAAGCACGTAGCGACCGATCGGCCGCTCCGGCAGGCGTGCGTTCGGTCTGTCGTTCGATTCCGATTCCCCGCGCACTCGCGCCCGAATCCCGCGTAGACCCATGATCTCCTGTCCGTTGCAGTACCTATCGGCAGGAATCGGCGCGGGTTGAACAGTCAGGTATACGATATCTCCCAACCGGACAAGGAGTCGCCGTGACCTTCTGGGAACTGTTCTTCATCCTGCTCATCTTCATCCCGCTCCTCATGCTGTGGGTCTTCGCTCTGGTCGACCTGTTTGGGAACGAGAATCTCTCCGGAGCGGCGAAGGCCCTCTGGGCGATCGCGATCGTGCTGCTCCCGCTCGTCGGCATGCTGGTCTACTTCATCGTCCGAGGATCCGGGGATGCGAACGCTGCTGCGCCGACTCCGCCGCCCCCGGCCCCAAGACGGCGGCCGGTCACCCCGGCGCCCGCTCCTGCGGCGACGCAACCCACAGCGATCGATGCCGTCGATCAACTCGAACGCCTTGCCGATCTCCGCGACCGCGGCATCCTCACCGACGAGGAGTTCCAGCGCGAGAAGGACAAGTTGCTCGGCGAGTCTCCTGGATGAGTGCCACCGTCGACCTTCTTCCGCTCGTGCTCGTCCTTGCCCCGCTCATCGTGCTCTGGATCCTTGCGGTGTTCCACATCCTCGTCCGTCGCCGCGACCTATCGGTCGCCGCAAAGGCCCTGTGGACGGTAATCGTCGTGCTGGTCCCGTATGTGGGCCTGCTGCTGTACTACGGCCTGCGCCCGCCGCGCCCCCCGCAAGGTGACGGCGGCGATGACGACGCCTCCGGCACGGCGATCCGGCGCCTGGTCGCCCTCGCCGACGACCACGCCGCCGGCAGGATCGACGGCGACTCGTTCGCTCGCCAGAAAGAGGCGGTGTTCGGTCTGGCACCACCAAGCGCATGATGCGTGCCCGGGGAGGGACTCGAACCCCCACGCCCCTGCGGGACAGCGGTGTTTAAGACCGCCGCGTCTACCTGTTTCGCCACCCGGGCCAGCCGCGATCGTAGCGGCATGCCGTCTCCGAGCCAGATGCATGGTCCCGAAGTCTGAGTAGCATCTGACCGCTGATCGACAACACGGAGGCTCACGCAGTGAAGGTGTTCCCACCCGAAAAAATCCGCAACGTCGCGCTCGTCGGACACGCCGGTGCCGGCAAGACCACGCTCGCCGAGGCTCTCCTCTATCGAGCCGGCACCGTTCAGCGCCTCGGGACGGTGGAAGACGGCACAACTGTCACCGATTTCGACCCGGAGGAGCACGCCCGGGGCATGTCGCTGTCGCTTGCGCTCGCGCCCTTCGAGTGGAAGGGCTTCAAGATCAATCTGATCGACACCCCCGGCTATGCAGACTTCGTCGGTGACGTCCACGCCGCCATGCGCGTCGCCGACCTCGTTGTCTTCGTGGTATCCGCCGTCGAGGGCGTCGAAGTGCAGACCGAGTACGCCTGGGCGGTCGCCGAGGATGTCGGTGTGCCGCGCATGATCTTCATCAACAAACTCGACAAGGAGCGCGCCTCGTTCGACCGCACCCTCGCCCAGCTCCGAGACCGCTTCGGCGCCGGGATCGCGCCGATCGAGTTGCCGATCGGTGAGCAGTCGAGCTTTCACGGCATCGCCGACCTCTTTCGCGACAGAGCCTACGTATACGACTCCGGGCACGCCGAAGAATCCGAGATTCCCGACGAGATGTCGGATCGCGAGCACGAAGTCCACGACAACCTCGTGGAAGGCATCGTGGTGGCGGACGACAACATGCTCGAGCGCTATCTCGAAGGCGACATTCCCTCGGTCGAAGAACTCGAGAACACGATGGCGAAGGGCATCGCAGAGGCAACGGTGTTTCCCGTGGTATGCGGTTCCGCGACCGGCCCGATCGCGGTCGATCGATTGGCCGATTTCATCGTTGAACTCGGCCCGTCCCCGGCGGATCGCCCACCGATGACGGTCACGGCCGGCGATCAGACGGTCGAGGTCGAATCTGATGCTTCCGGCGATCCACTGGCGTTCGTGTTCAAGACGATCGCCGACCCCTACGTTGGCCAGATCTCACTGATGCGTATTCGCTCGGGCACATTGAAGCCCGACATGGCGTTGTCGAACACGCGCTCCGGATCAGACGAGCGACTGGCGAAGATTGCGACCATGATCGGGAAGGAGACCGAGATCGTCGGTTCCGCCCCGGCCGGAGACATCATCGCCGTTGCCAAGCTCACCGATACCGCGACCGGGGACACGTTGGCGCCGAAGGGCAAGCCGGTCTCCCTTCCCCCCGTCGACCAGCCGGATCCGGTACTCGCTACGGCGGTGACCGCCCGAACGCAAGCCGACGAGGACAAGCTCGCAAACGCCCTCCGGCGGATCTTGGCGGAGGATCCCGCACTCCACCTCGCACGCAACAGCGAGACCAAGCAGACCCTCCTCTGGGGCATGGGCGAGACGCACCTCACCATCACGCTCGAACGACTCGAACGGAAGTTTGGCGTCGCCGTCGACACCGAAAAGCCGAAGGTGCCCTATCGCGAGACGATCACGCGCACCAGCGAGGCCGAGGGGAAGTACAAGAAGCAGACCGGCGGCCACGGGCAGTTCGGTGTCTGTTTCCTCCGTGTGTCGCCGCTCCCGCGCGGCGAAGGCTTCGAGTTCGTCGACGAGATCAAGGGCGGGTCGATCCCGCGCCAGTTCATCCCCGCCGTCGAGAAGGGCGTGGCCGAGACGATGGCAGAGGCAGGCGTCCGTGGATTCCCGGTGGTCGATGTCCAGGTCGCCGTCTACGACGGCAAGTATCACTCGGTCGACTCGTCGGAGATGAGCTTCAAGATGGCCGGCCGCCTCGGATTCAAGGCCGCCATGGAGAAGGCCGGCCCGGTGATGCTCGAGCCAATCTCCCGGGTGAAAGTGACGGTGCCGGCCGACTACCAGGGCGACGTCATGGGTGATCTCTCGTCACGCAGGGGGCAGCTGCAAGGCACCGAGGCGGCGCCCGGTGGCATGCAGATGATCACCGCCCTGGTTCCCACGTCGGAGATCATGAGCTACGCCATCGACCTCCGCTCGATCACGCAGGGCTGGGGACGCTTCACCACCGAGCACGATCACTACCAGGAGATGCCGTCGCATATGGCCGACCAAGTCATCGCTGCGATGGAAGAAGACTGAGAGAGCAGCGCCATTCATCGCCTCCCTCGACAATAGGGGCAGGGAGGCAGGCCCCCTCTGCGGACGAGCATCAGCTCGTCCGCGTCTCCCTCACGTCCGTGGAGGAGACGAAGAACCGCGCAGTCCCTTCTCGCACTGGCCAACGGTCATCGCGGCTCGCTCCAACCGGGATTGTGAGTCCATGTCCCGTCGATCTCGACTACGCACGGCTGGGTGCAGTCCAACGGCTCGATTTGGTCACGCACCCATGCCCCGATGGGGTTCTCATTCCCGGCCGCCGTGTCTGCGTAATGAGCATGGAGACACTTGACCCCTGCCCCGGCACCGCCGACGCCCCCTCGCGGCCGCGGACCGGCGTGCCCTTCCGGCAGGCGTGCGTCACGGTCTCCTCGATACCGTTCCATTGCCCGCTCGTGCACCGAGCGGAGCGCGGCATCCTCAGCCAGCATGATCTCGGCAGCACGCACCCCGCCCGCCGCCTCGATTCTTCCAATACGCTTCACAGCAAGCGGGCAGGTCAGCCAGAAGAGGGTAGGGAACGGTGTGCCGTCGTCGAGAATTGGAGGCACGATGGTGACGACCGGGAGACCGAGATGACAACGGGCGGCTACGTCGATGCTCGAGCGAGGGGGCCTTCCGATCTGCGCCTCGACGACACCGCGTTCATTCATCCGGGCTGACGTCGCTCCCGGTGATGAAATCGAGCACCCGCCGCCACCATGGGCG
>JAHEEL010000186.1 GCA_024640745.1 Actinomycetes bacterium | reverse complement strand
CATCGGCATACAGGCAATCGCACCGACGGCCACAGCCGCACTCATCGGCACTGCTACTCAACGCATCGCATCCGGCGTCCGTTGACGATGCTCCACATACAATGACACGAACCGTCAACACCCCACCCGGCAACGACCACCGGGAGAACCCGAACGTGAAACAGCCTCCCCTGCCCTCTCGAGCCGCAGACGTCGTGCGCCACCGGGTGTCACAGACCACCTCCGGACTCTTTCGACACGCGAGCTACCCGCTCGCTCGCACGCTCGACTACCCCGGCGATCCTGGAGTGTGCGGGCCCAGCTCCGTCAGCTGGCGGATCATTGGCGACACGTCGGCATTCATCGGCGGCATCCGGGCACTGCTCGTGCAGGCAGCCCATCCCGAAGTTGCGGCTGGGGTCGCCGACCATTCTCGGTACCGCGAGGACCCGCTCGGCCGCCTTTCGCGCACGTCGGCGTACGTCACCGCGACGACGTTTGGAGCGACTCCTGAAGTCGAGCGGGCCGTCTCGATCGTGCGGCGGGCACATCGGCCGGTTCACGGCCGGTCGCATCGAGACCTCGACTACTCCGCCGATGCACCGGATCTCGCGGCCTGGGTGCACAACGCACTGACGGACTCGTTCCTGCAGGCCTACGAAACGTTTGGCGAGCAGACCCTGACCCCGGACGAACGGGATCAGTTCGTTCGCGAGCAAGCGGAAATCGGGTATCTCCTCGATGCGGCGCCGGTCCCGCAGACGGCCGCCGACCTCCGCTCATGGATCGAACACCATCCGGCGCTGGCTGCATCGCCCGGCATGCGAGAAACCGTCGGATTCGTCCGCTCTCCCCCCCTTCCGCAAACGGTGTTGCCGGCCTATCGCCTCATGGCGCAGGCAGCCGCAGCCACGATCCCACCCAACCTGCGCTCATTATTGGGTCTGCGGAAGACGCCCGGTGCGATTGCGGCGGGTCGCGGGGTCACCAGGTTCCTGCGTTGGTCGCTCGGATCGTCGCCAACGTGGGAGCTGAGCCTGGTCCGGTGCGGCGCCCCCATCCCGGAAGGCCGGTTCCGGCAGCCACTGCCGGTTCCGCTCGACGAGCCGGGGAGCTCGACAGACTAGGTACCGCCCCGGAGGGCACCGAAGCGGCTAGCTCGTGATCCAGTCCCAGGCTTCCTCGTCGGTTTCGAACGACTTCACCTTCTTCGCGTAGAACGGTTCAGCGAGCTTGGCGAGGTGCTCCACCCACCTGGCCTCGGCAACCAGGGCCATCTTGTTGATGCGGTCCTTGTAGGTCCTGCCGAAATCGAGATCCGATGACCAGGCACTCACTTTCTGCCAATGAAACTGGGAGAGATCGAGCAACAGGTTGATGGTCCCGTGCTCGACGCCCGACGCTCAGCGCACACAACGGATGACGCGATGCTACGCCTCGTCTTCGAACGTCACTGCCGCTGCATCATCGGCAAGTGCCTGCCCGGCCTCCTCGTAGAGATTGCGCGCCACATCCACACCGGCCGTGCGCAGCTCGTCGATCTCGTCGGGGAACGCGGCGATTGCCGCAATATGAGCACGCGGAAGGAATTCGCGAATGCGCCCGACGCACTCCAGATTCGCTGCATGACTGCTCATCGCCGCAACGACGAGCTCCACCTCGGGGTGGATCCGCACACGCTCCCAGTAGTCACGATCCAGGGCATCACCCCGCATCACCTGCCGGCCCGCCGCACGATGCGACTCCACCCGCTCGGCGTCCCGGTCGACGCCGACGACGACCGGACCGCGGCGAGTCACCATCTCGTCGTACGCGCCGGTGCCGACTCTGCCCATGCCGAACACGAGCACGCGGGCGGCCCCAAAATCCTCGATCTCGTCCTCTTCGATCGAGGGGTGCCTCTCGAGTGCCGCCAATCTCCGGGACCATCGGTCATACCACCGGTACCGCACGGCGTTCCCGGCCGACGCGACCACGAACGAGCCGGACACGGCCACCGCCACCGTTGCCACCCATGCCTGATCGACGTATCCGGCTGCCAGCGCGGCGGCCCCGACGATCAGTCCGAACTCGCTGTAGGTCGACAGCGTCAGCGACGCATGCAGGGCCGTGCGGGCACGCAGGCGGAATCGGGTGAACAACCAGAGAAGTCCGACCGTCTTGCCCGGCACCAGGAGCACCGCAAAGAGGCCGAGCGCCCACGCAGCCGCCGGTGGCGTGCCCTGAAGCCCGATCGACACGAAGAACCCCACGAGGAACAGGTCCTTGAAGCTCAAGAGCCGATCGGCCACCTCCCCCGCCCTGGGATGGCCCGACAACAGCAGGCCGGCGACGAGTGCACCGACGTCCGGCTTCAGACCGACCAGATCGAACAGGCCCGCCCCGATGCCGACCGCGAGTGTGAACCCGAACAACACCAGAATCTCGCCGTGCCCACTGTGGTTGAGCAGCCACCCCGCAATGGGTCGCAGGAGAGCAAACGCGGGGATGACCACCAGCGCCCACGGCGACGGCCACTCACCCTCGGCAACGACCAGGTAGGCCACGGCGAACACATCCTGCAGAATCAGGACGCCCACGGCGAGCCGCCCGGCCAGGGAACCCGCCTCTCCTGCTCGCTCGAGGGCCTGCACGGCGAATACGGTGCTCGAGAACGAGAGCGCGAACCCCACCAGCGCGGCCGTCTCGAGATTCAAGTCCCGCGCAAGCGGCATGCCGAGCGCGCCGACTGCGAGGAGGATCGCTGCGAACACGATCGTGCCTGCGACCGCGAACACGATTGCCGTGCCCCACACCTCGCGCCGTGCGAGCGTCGCCGGCTTCAACTTCAGCCCGATACCGAACAGCAACAGCAGGATGCCGATCTCCGACACCGTCTCGATGGTCTCCGTGGATTCGTAGCCGAACGCATGCAGCACGAAGCCCGCGGCGAGGTAGCCGACCAGCGGGGGCAGGCCGACCGCCCTGGCAAGAAAGCCCAGGAGAAACGCCGTAGCGAGAATGCCGAGTTCCATCGAGAGGGGGCATTATGCAGTCGGTCAGATCGATGATCTCCGAAAATCCTCGCATCGCCGACCGTGAACACCGCCAGATGCCCGCACGGACGGACTCCGTCACGTCGAGCCGACGTCTGCAGACCTGCTCGAGCGATCCGTGAATCGTCGAAATCCGTCCACGTTTCTGAGCCGCCCAATTACGCTTGTCTCATGATGAGACACGACCACCGCGAGTTCCTTGCAGCGATCCGAGAGGCCGCCGGCGACGCCGATCACGATGGCACTGCGGCGCTCAATGGTCTTGTGCTCGGTGGCGGGCTGATGGTCGCATCGTCGGTCGCGCTGATCGGCGTCGGTGGTCCCGCCGGCGTGATGTTGTGGGCTCTGATTTGGGCCGCCGCAGCCGGAGGTGTTGCCCTTTGGCTGGCCCCGCACGTTCGTCAAGTCAGGTTGTGGAATCGGGAGCAAGCGGCACACCGCCGGGCCTTCATCGAGGCGGCTCGCCAGCGCGCCGTCGACCTCCTCCTTCGCGACGACACGGCCGAACGCGAGCGACGAGCCGCAGCAGCACTGCTCAACGAGAGCGAGAACGCGAGGGGCGAATAGCTGCGCATCTGCGTACGTGCTCTGTCTGAGGAACGACTCCGCGGGAACGACCGGTCAGGTGTTGACGCCGCGGCCATCGTCCGTACGGGGCGGTGTGTCGTCCGAGGCACGTGCCAACGTCTTGAAGTCCTGAAAACGCCTGTCGACGCGATAGCGGTCGGCCACGGTCGCCAGCCACTGCTCGATCGCGGCCGCTACGTCCGCTTCAGTGCCGTACCTGGCACCGAACTCTCGGACAATCAGCGCGGGAGCGGCCGCCCGGTATACGACGGCACCGAACCCACGCGAGGCGTCGCCGGTGAGATCCCACTCGACCAACGCCGCTCGCCTACGCCACGCTGCGTGCACGGGCCCTCCACATCGATCGACCGCCACTGCACGACACGACGGTAGCAACACCGTGGGTCCGGACGGGGTGCCGGCGGTCGGGCAATCGGCGGTTATGGTCCACTTCTCGCTCGACGGTCGGCGAACCAAGCCTGCAGCCGAAGGAACCCTTCATCGAGGCTCACCGCCGGCTTCCACCCCAGGGCACGGCGTGTTGCGCGCTGGTCGAACCAGTGTGCGGTGGAGAGCTGCTCCGCCACGAACCTCGTCATCGGCGGCTCGTCCGTGCGTTGCAGGTACGCCCAGGCGCGTTCGGCAACGAAACCTCCTCCACGGGCGACCAAGGTCGGGACGCTGCGGCGGATGGGAAGCAGACCGGCGGCTCGGGCGATCCGATTGAGGATCTCGGCAATGGGTCGAGGTTGACCGTTTGAGATGACGAACGATCGGCCGCCGAGCCCGTCTGCTCGTTCCGCAGCGGCGACCAGTGCGTCTGCGGCGTTGTCGATGTAGGTG
>JAHEEL010000185.1 GCA_024640745.1 Actinomycetes bacterium | reverse complement strand
CGGCCTTGATTCGAGTGAGATCGCCGAAGGTCAGCTGGGAATGGTCGAGTTGCCCATCGTCCACCTTCTCGGCAACAACCGATTCGACGACGTTCTTGAGTCCCGAGGCGGTTGGATCCTCGGTGCGCGAGTAGGCGCGCGCGGCGGCTTCGGTGGCGTCCGAGATCATGACGATCGCCACCTCCTTCTGCTCCGGCTTCACGCCGTGGTGCCGGAAGAGGTCCGGGTCGATATCGGGATCGACCTCGAGGGCCCGGTGGTAGAAGTAGCGCATGAGGCTGGTGCCGTGGTGCATACGGATCCCGTCGGTCACATCGGACGGGAGGCGATAGCGTTTGGCGAGCTTGAGCCCCTCGGTCACGTGCGACCGGATGATCTCCGCCGACTCCTCCGGTGGCAGGCTGTCGTGCGGATTCGATACGCCGAACTGGTTCTCCACGAAGTACTGCGGAAGCGTCACCTTGCCGAGATCGTGATACCAGGCAGCCGCCTGTGCAAGCAACGGATCGGCGTCGATGGCCCTCGCCGCTCGCCCCGCAAGCGCCCCGACGAGCATCGAGTGGTTGAAGGTTCCCGGCGCCTGGTCCTCGATGAGCCGCAGCGCCGGGTGGTTGCGATCGAGCAGATCGAGCAGACCGAGCGAGGTGGTGATGCCGAACGCGGTCTCGAAGAAGGACACGAGACCGAGCGAGATCAGCCCGGCGATCACCGCGCCGACGAACGCCCAGACCGCGGACATTGCGACGTTGCCGTCGCCGAACACCCATTCGACCGTGGCGGCGACCGGTGCAACGGTGATCGCAGTGAGGAGCACGGCGACGCGAAGTTGGCGTCGAGACGACACGCGCGACACGAACGCCACCGGGACAACTGTGGCGATACCGGCGTACACCGTGAACGCGAGATCGCCCGTGGCGACCGCGGTGAACCCGGCCATCGGAATCGAGAGGACCACCGCAGTGCGCGGATCGAACAGGATCGCGGCAAGGAAGCCGATGGCCACGGCCGGCAGCAAGTAGCCGAGCGACCGGTTGTCATCCGCAATCAGCTCCGGAAGGCGCGACATGAGCGCCGACATCACCAGCAGGATCGCAAGCACCGCCATATGCCGGGGTTGAGTCCACTGCGCGGGGGCAATCCTCCACAGGAAGAAGGCAGCGAGCAGCACTGCGAGAACGCCGAGAAGCGCAATCGCCACTCTCGACGTGCCTCCCGTGACCTCCGGCTGGTAGAGACCAAGCTGTTCGATCGCCTGGAACTCGACACTCGAGACGGGCTCACCGGCCTTGACGATGACGTCGCCGAAGCGGTACGTCACCGTCACCGGCTCGACGGCCGCGGCCTCCTCTTCGCGAAGCGCCTCCGTGGCTTCATTGTCAACGCGAAGGTTGGCCTGCAGGCTGAATCCGACGAGCTGCGCGATGGCTTCACGGGCCATCGACTGCTCATCGATCGGTAGCCCGACCACGAACAACGGCGGTCGCGTGAGAGGATTGAGATACAGATCCTGGCGTTCTGTCAGCTCGGACGGCTTGATGCCGCGTTGGAGCTCGTCGTTGACGGTCTCGAGACTCTTCTGCTCGACGGCGGGAAACGTTGGATCTTCTCCATCGGCGATGCGATCCAGGTCGTTGTTGTAGAGCTCGACGAACGACGGGATTGCCGACGTCAGCGTCGGGTGGGCAACGCTCAGCAGATCGATTTGATCCTCCGTCGCCCGACGCGGAAGCGTCGTAGTCGTGGTGGTGGGCGGTTCAGTCGTCGTGGTCGTCGTCGAACTCGTCGTCTCCCCCGGCTCGGTCGAGCTCGTCGTCTCGGGGACGGTCGTGGTCGTCGTCGTCGTCGATTCCTCCGGCTCGATCAGGGATCTGTCGATCGCAACGTCCTGGAGGTCCACAAAGAACGAATTGACCTCGCGGATCACCGTCAAAGATGCGTCGTTGTCGTTGGTGTATACGGGCTCGACCGACAGGCGAGCACGCTCCCGTGCCGCCTCGGTCGCATCCTCGTCCTCGATCGGCTCGGTCGATCTCGACGCAACGAAGTCTTGTGGAGACGGCTCCCCCACGGCGAGCTCCAACGGAGCGGTCCCGCCGGTGTCCTTGCCGGCCGTGAGGATGACCGAGACCAGCATGACCGTGATGAACAGAATCCCGGTGTTGATGAGCGCCGACTTGGTGAGGGTCACGAGCGTCGCTCCTCAAACCGGCGGTACGCCTCCACGATGGCGGCAACAATGCGATGCCGAACGACGTCGTCTGCGGTCAGCTCCTCGAACGCGATGCCCTCGATACCGGCCAGCACGCCGGCAACCATCTTCAACCCCGAGCCACGCCCGTCGGCGAGATCGACCTGAGTGATGTCTCCGGTCACAACCATCTTGGAATTGAAGCCGAGGCGGGTGAGAAACATCTTCATTTGCTCCGGCGTGGTGTTCTGGGCCTCGTCGAGCACCACGAACGCATCGTTGAGTGTCCGACCGCGCATGTAGGCGAGCGGTGCGATCTCGATCGTTCCACGCTCCATGAGCCGGGCGGTCTCTTCAGGCCCGAGCATCTCGTAGAGGGCGTCGTACAGCGGCCGGAGGTACGGATCGACTTTGGCGGTGAGATCGCCGGGTAGGAATCCGAGTCGCTCCCCCGCCTCGACCGCCGGTCGGCTCAGGATGATCCGCTTCACGGCTCCCGAGACGAGCGATTCGATAGCGCAGGCCATCGCGAGATAGGTCTTGCCCGTCCCGGCCGGGCCGATCCCGAACACGAGCGTGTTGTCCCTGATGGCGTCGACGTAGCGCTTCTGTCCGAATGTCTTGGGGCGTACATGGCGGCCGCGACCCACGGCGATCGACTCGGTGAAAACACCCGACGGGCTCGGCACGTCTCGGCGCACGAGCTCGATGACCCGGCTAACGCGATCGTCATCGAGCTGCTGGCCTTCCTGAACCACGATGAGCAGTTCTCCGAGAACGGTCTCGACTGCCTCGGACTCACGGTCGGGACCGCTGATGGCGATCTCGTTGCCGCGAGCGACGATGCGAGCAAGGGGAAATGCCGCTTCGACCTGCTTCAGGTGCGCGTCACGTTCGCCGAGCAACTCTGCCATGAGGTGATTGCTCGGGACGCGGACGCGAAGATCGGTGCTGCTGGTCACAGGAGTACACCCTCGGAGGCGGAGAACGTGTGCGCGAAAGCTATGCCCATCGGGTGATGATGAGTATATCGGTGGTGTGCGTCAAGCCACCGAAACGTCGGCGCGGTTCGGGTGTCGCCTCAGCGGGCCCGCCTCAGGGCCGCTCGGTGAGCCTGACCTCGTCGATCTGCTCCGAGAAACCGGCATCGTCTCCGATGAGGCGTGAGAGCAGGCGAAGGTCGTCGCGGCGCACGGTGAGTACCTTGCCGTTGAAATCTTGGCGCTCCATCTGGATCGACGCGAGGAATCGCTCGATCATGTCACCCTCCGGGCCCTCGAGGTCGCCGAGCAGGCCGAGGTCGATGGTGACCGTGTCGCGGTCCGGATCGACGACGAGGGCGCTGGGTTCCGGCGGTAGCAGCTGGGTGACCGGTACGCCGTAGTAGCCCGCGAGCCGATGGAGCCTGGGCACCGAGAGACTGCGTTCGCCCCGCTCGTACGCGCCGAGCACGGCGGCCTTGAACTCGCCCTCCGATACCCGCTGTACGTCCTGAAGCGAAAATCCGCGCTGACGGCGGATCGACCGGAGACGTTGCCCGACCCGTTCATTGTACGACACGTTGCAACCTCTCCCGCTGACACCCAGAGCAACGCCCCAAACGCTCTGCGTGGGCATTCTATGCCCTCGAGTACCCATCATGCAACACCGATTCTGGTCTGCGCGCCCATCATCGAATCGATTCGGGAGGCACGAACCCGGGTATGCGCCCCTCTCGGGCCCAATCGACAGGCGCCGCCGGCCGAGGCAGTGCCGTGATCGAACGGCGTGACTACCTCCGGAACAGGCCGCGTTTGCGTTCCGCCGGCGCCTCGCCGCGCAAGTCGCCGTAGGCGCGAAGCAGGTCGACCTGTTCGTCGGTGAGGTCGGTTGGGATCACCACACCGATGTGAACGAACAAATCACCGCGCCCGCGGCGTCGCAACCGCGGCATGCCCTTCTTGGCGAGTCGATACACGGTTTCTGGTTGTGTTCCCGCCGGGAGGTCGATGCTCTCATCGTCGGCGTCGATCACCGGGATCTCAACAGTGGTGCCGAACACGGCCTCGCTGACGCCGATCTCCACCCGGTGGTGCAACTCATCACCGTTTCGCGCAAAGCGCTCATCCTCGGAGACGTGGACCTCCACGTACAGATCACCGGGAGGAGCTCCACGCTCTCCTGCGCCGCCCCGTCCCGACAGCCGGAGACGCGTTCCATCCTCAACGCCGGCCGGCACGTCGACGGTAACCGTCCGCTTCGTTGAGATCAGGCCGTCGCCTTCGCATTTCGTG
>JAHEEL010000026.1 GCA_024640745.1 Actinomycetes bacterium | reverse complement strand
TATGAAGCGATCGGTGGACGCACCTTCGACGCGATCTCAGACGATGAGATCACCGATGAGGTGCTTGCGGCGCTGTGGCAACAGGTCAACGAGATGCGTTCGCGACGGACCGCGCACCGCAATCTCAGCCCGGGGAACATCATGCTCGACACGGACGGTGCGGTGTGGATCATCGACTTCGGGTTCGCCGAGCTGGCGGCGTCCGATGCCCGGCTCAACACGGACGTCGCTGAGTTGCTGTTGGCTCTGTCGGCTCGGGTGGGACCGCAGCGAGCGGTTGCCGCCGCCGTTGCCGGTGTCGGCGCCGATGCGGTCCGCAGCGCCGCACCCCGGCTTCAGCCGATGGCGGTCGGAACCTCTGTACGCCAACTGATCGACTCCTCCAAGGGCCTCGATGAGGATGTGCAGGAGGCGGTGAAGGCGGCCACGGGTCTCGAGGACATCGAATTCGAGCCACTCGAGCGTGTGCGGCCAAAGACGATTCTCTCGGTCCTCGGGATCGGCGCCGCGTTCTACTTCCTCATTCCACAGCTCGCCCAGCTCGATTTCGGAGACATCGCGGGCGCCAACTGGGCGTGGCTTCCCGTTATCGTCGTCTTCTCCCTCATCACCTACGTTGGCGCGGCGTGGGCCCTCATGGGTTCGGTCCCGGATCAGCTTCCGTTCGTTCCGACGCTGTACACCCAGGTTGCCTCGTCATTCCTCAACCGGATCACGCCGGCGAAGGTTGGAGGGATGGCGGTGAACGTGCGGTACCTGCAGAAGCGCGGGATCGATTCGGCGATCGCCGTCACCGGTGTCGGGATCTCCAATGTCGCGGGGATCATCGTGCACGTGGGCCTGCTGGTCGTCTTCGTGCTTGCGACGGGAAGCGATGCGGACCTCCCGGTCGACCTGCCCTCGGGTGGGGCGGTGCTCATTGGGCTTTCGATCGTCTTCACTCTCGCCGGATTGGTGATGTTCACGCCGTGGGGCCGCCGGGTGTTCCTTCGAGGTGTCTGGCCCGTCATTCGGACGGCCTTCGGTGGAATCGTCCAGATCGGCCGGGACCCGCTGAAGGTGCTCTTCGTGTTCGGAGGATCGTTCGTCACGACCACCGCCTACTTGTTCGCGCTGTGGTACAGCATCGAGGCCTATGGCGGGGGCCTCGGCTTTCTGACGGTCGCCACGGTGTATCTCGCCGGTTCGGCGGTCGCACAGGCAGCGCCGACGCCGGGCGGCATCGGTGCGGCCGAGGCGGTCCTCATCGCCGGACTGACCGCCTTTGGCCTCGCATCCGCCGTCGCTGTGCCCGCCGTCTTTCTGTACCGAATCGTCACGTTTTGGCTTCCCATCGCGCCGGGCTGGGCAGCCTTCCAGAAGCTCCAGCGAGACGGGGCCCTCTGAGTCCCTCGCCCCCGTCGCGCAGCGGACGGGGCGCTGGGAGCTTGGATCGCGACAGTGAGGCCCTACGCGCGAGCATCACCTCGCCGGTGTCGCACCGGCTTGCGACACCGACGGCCGGAAGAGGAGCCAGATGAGGGGGAGTCCACCGAACATAGCGACGGCGCCGATCACCATGGCTGTCTCGAGGCCGAACCGGTCGGCGAACGCGCCGTAGCCGATCGCGGCGATCGAGCGAACGGCCATCGACATCGAGAGGTAGAAACCGTTCGCGAGTGCTCGGCTCCTGGGAGCTTGCTCCTGAACGAGCGCCATGAGGACGGGCGGAACGGCGAGGAGGGAGAAGCCGACGAGCGGGAGCAGTGCGATCTGCAACCAGCCATCTGCCGCAATGAAGAGGAGTAAGGCAATCGGGGCGGTGATGTGGCCGAAGACGAGCACGGCCCGGCGGCCCACATGATCGCTGATCCACCCGCCCGCAAATGCGCCGGCGACACCGGCCGCCTCGACGATGGAGAGCGCGGCGCCGGCGAGCCAGAGGCTGGTGCCGCTTTCGGTGAGGTACAGGGGCAGGAACACGGTTGTTGCCAGCATCATCATGCTTCGCATCGCGGTGAGACCGGCGAGCACGGCCATGAAGTTGCGCATTGCACTCAGCGCGCTTCGCCACGGGACCTGTTCGCCCTCATCACGGGTGCGAAGCGGCACGGTACGAAGGCGGAGGTGGAGCACCACCGACGTCGCGATTCCGGCGAGCGATAGGAAGGCGATCTGCTGGAGCGACACGACCGCCAGGGCGCTCACGATGACCAGCGGCCCCAAGGTACGACCGAGCTCGCCACCGACCATCCAGAATCCCATACCGCGCCCGAGACGATTGCCGGAGAGGTAGCCGACAGCGACCGGCGCGGTCGAGTGGAACGCCGCCACGCTCAACCCGGCTACGAGCAGGAGGAGTGCGAGGGCCACATACGTGGGCGCCCACCCGAGAAAGCTCATCGCCGTGGCGGTGACGCCGGGCCCGAGCACCACGATCCATCGAAGCGTGGTGTGGTCCGCCAGATGCCCGATGAACGGCTGCAGCAACGACGGGACCTGGAGGAACGCTGCGAGTAGCCCCGCCGCAGTGTTGGTGAGCGAGAACTTCTCGACGAAGCTCGGTAGCAGGGGAGCGAGGAACGCGGTGAACGTGTCGTTGACGGCGTGGCCGCCGGCGATCGATGTCACGCGACCGGTTTGGAAGGTCACGCTCTCGCTGGATTCGATATCGGTTGGCGGGGCGGGTTCTGTCATGGGCATTCTTCGACGTGCTACCTGGATGCGCCTCCACCGACACGAGCGATCTCGCAGTCCGAAGGGCGGGTTGCCGCATCGTCGATAATCGATTATCATGCGTCGGTCGGGTCCACCGTAGCGCTCATCGATCGGAATCCGGGAGGGGCGATCGCGACTACCTGAGCCTCGCACTGATCATCCACCACCGGCTACCGGCCACGGATTTCCTCCCCCGTGGCACCGATTCCGGGTCGCGCACTATCCCCCCTGGTGTGCGGCCCGGAATCTCTTTGGGGCGCTATTCGGACGTCTGGCGCACCGCGGCGCGCTCCATCGCGTCCATGAGCGGCAGTGGCTGTCCGCTGAGGAACCGGATGAGGGCACCGCCGCCGGTACTGATGAAGTCGATGTCGTCGGGGTCGACGAAGCGTCTGGCGCTCGCGACCGTGTCCCCGCCGCCGATGACGGACTTGCCGTCGGCCGCGGCGACGATCTCCCACAGTGATCGGGTGCCGTACTCGCCGGCCGTCGACTCGTAGACCCCGGCGGGGCCGTTCACGAAGATCGTGGCAGCATCGGCGATCACCTCGGCGTAGTGGGCAACCGTCTTGCTGCCGACGTCGATCAGGAGCTCATCAACCGGCAGATCGGCGACTTCGATCTCACGACGCTCGCCGTCGTCGTCGTAGGCGAAGTCGGTCGGCACCTCGATCCGATCGCCGTAGGTCGCGAGCAGCTCCGCCGCTCGCGGGATGAACACGTCGAGCGAACGGTCTTCGATGAACGCCTCGCTGGGCGCTCCGAGATCAGTTCCACGGGCGAGCAGCATCACGTTGGCCGTGATGCCGGTTGTGAGAATCGTGTCCGCCGTGCCATCCGCGAGCACCTTCTCCATCATCGAGAAGGCGTCTGAAATCTTGAGCCCACCGAGCAGGAAGACACACGGGCGCTCAGGATTCTGGGCCAGGGCGGAGAGCGCCGTTACCTCGTCGATCAGCAGGCGCCCGCCGGCGGTCGGCAGCAGCTCCTGAAAGGCGACCATCGACGGTGCGTTCCGATGGGCGGCGGCAAAGGCATCGTTGACGTAGAGGTCCACGAGCGGCGCCAGATGGCGAACCAGGTAGGTGCCGGTCATCTCGGCCGGCGTGAGTTTCACGGCGCCCTCGAAGGTCGACACTTCCTCGGTCAGGATCCGGATGTTCTCGAGCAGCAGGATGTCACCGTCCGAGAGTGCCTCGATCGCGGCGCGTGCCGCCGGCCCGGCAACGTCATCTATGAAGGCAACATCGCGTCCCAGCTTCTCCGAGAGACGATCGGCGTGCTCGCGAAGCGATACCAGGTTGTGGTAGTCGAGGGTGTCGCCCTGATGGGCGATGATTGCCACTCGGGCACCGGCATCGGCCAGGTCGGCGATCGTCGGCAGACTCATGTTGAGCCGGTTGTCGTCGTTGATCTTCCCGGTCGTGCGATCGATCGGCGAGTTGATATCGACGCGTAGCAGGACCACCTGTCCCTGCACGTCGAGATCGTCCAGGGTCGTGATGTTCACCCTGCTGCCTCCTCTATGCGTTGTGCGAAACGGGCGGCTACATGCCCAGGTACTGGTTTGTCACGGCGACACCGTCCAGGCGGTCGGTCTGCATCGAGAGGGCCGCCCGGATGCCGTCGATCGTCTCCGGGATGACGACGGACTCCTGAGGGATGTTGATGGCGAACATGATGTCATCGCCGGAGAAGCCAATCGTCTCCTCGAACAGCCCGACTTCATACATGTCGCCACGCGGGTGACCGAGGAATCGCCCGTAGTTGAACAACGACGTGTTGGTGTCGAAGCCGTCTGCAATCCGCACCACCCGAATCCGGGGGTGCGTTGTGAACGCCTCGAGGACTTCTTCCTTGGTGACGTCCCGCTTGGGCGTCGCCACAATCGTGATGATGTGCCCATGGGTCACCGGCGTGTGAACGAGGATCCCGGTGGCATCGATGTGGGGCATGATGCTCATCAGGTCCACGGCCTGATGATTCGGGATGGGTTCGATCTGAAGGGTGTCGACGAGGCCGCGATGGGTATCCCCAGGATCGGCGACGCGCCGGATGATGGTGATGGCCACCTTCTCGATGCCGAACGCTCGGTCGAGGGCGTCGATTGTGCGAATGAGCCCGGTCGTATTGCACGAGGTGAGCTTGAGGTAGTCCTGACCGACCCCATTCTCGTAGTTGGCGTATCCGTGGAAGAAGACGTCCGCGACCTCGTCGGCCTCGCCACCCTGAAAGATGGCCTTCACGCCCGCGGCTTCGTACTTCGCCTTGTTCTTGGCTCCGATCCCACCCGGCGCAGAGTCGAGCATGATGTCGACCTGCGCGATGAGGTCGTCGAAGTCCCCGGTCACGGGTATGCCGGCGGCCTCGAGTGTCTCTCTTGCTCCGGGTGCCGCCGCGTACAGGTCGTAGGGCATGCCCCGCTCGGCGAGTGCCATGACGGCCAGCGTTGGAGCGACGTCGGCGACTCCGACCAGTTCCATGTCCTCCTGGCGGGCTACCCCGTCTGCGAGACGTTGGCCGATCACTCCGAATCCGGCGACTCCGACCTTCACCTTGTCCATAGTGAATCTCCTTTTCGTCTAGGCGGTCGCGCGCATTGCGTCGACGACAGCGGTTCCCATTTCGATGGTCGAATTCGTGCCGCCCATGTCACGGGTGCGGGTCTCCCCCGCGCTGAGCGCGGCTTTGATGGCCGACTCGATGTGGTTGGCGGCTGCCGACTCTCCGAGGTTGTCCAGCATCATGCGGATGGCCTCGATGGTTGCGATCGGGTTCACGATGTGCTTCCCGGTGTACTTGGGCGCCGACCCGTGGATGGGCTCGAACATCGACGGATAGTCGCCCTCGGGGTTGACGTTGCCTCCGGCGGCGAAGCCCATCCCGCCCTGGAGCATCGCGCCGAGGTCGGTGATGATGTCGCCGAAGAGATTCGACGCCACGACGACGTCGAAGTAGTCGGGGTTCTTGACGAACCACATGGTCAGGGCGTCCACGAGTGCCATATCCGTCTCGACGTCCGGATAGTCCCGTGCCACGAAGTCGTAGGCCTCATCCCAGAAGACCATCGAGTAGTTCAGCGCATTCGACTTCGTGCAATTCGTGACCCGGCCGACCGGTGCCGTGGAGCCCAGCTTCTTGCGGCTGCGCGCCATCTCGAACCCGTAGCGGATCGTTCGCTCGCAGCCCTTCCAGGTGAAGATGCCGGTCTGGAGCGCAAAGGCGTCCGGCGTGCCTCGCTTGAAGAAGCCGCCGTTGCCGGAGTACTCGCCTTCGGTGTTCTCCCGGATGACCAGGATGTCGACCGTCTCGGGCGTTGCCGTCGAGATCGGGGACGACACGCCCGGGTAGAGCTTGATCGGGCGAAGATTGACATACTGGTCGAAACCTTTGCGGATCGCGAGCAGCATCTCGAGCGAGATGTGGTCCTCGACCTTGTCGGCGTCTCCTATGCAGCCGAGGAAGATCGAATCGAATCCGGTCAAGGTCTCGAGCGCATTCTCGGGCATCATCGCGCCCGTCGCGAGGTAGCGGTCGCAGGACCAGTCGAAGCTCTCGGTTTCGATCTCGAAACCGTAGATATCGGCTGCCACATCGAGCACCCGCACGGCTTCGTCCGTGATCTCGAGACCGACGCCGTCCCCGGGTATGAGGGCTATCCGGTAGGACTTCATACGGCACCTCCTGGTGTCCACTTGGGATATGTCTGATGCTATCGGTTGATAGGGCGGGGGTCCATTCGAGCTGCAGCGTGGAACATGGAGGCCTCACACGTCCGTGGCGGCGAGACGGTCGAACACGACATCGGTGTTGCGGAGGAATCGATCGACTGAGAAGCATGCCGCGAGTTCGCCGGGCTCGAGGTCGCATTCTGGGTCGGAGGCGAGCCGTTCCTCCAGCGTGCCGCCGTCGTCCCAGGTCGCCAGGGCATTCCGCTGGACGATCCGGTAGGCGTCGTCGCGACTGTGGCCGTGATCGGCGAGAGCGAGGAGCACGGCCTGGGAGAAGACGAGCCCGCGCGTGGCAGCGAGGTTCTCCGCCATGCGATCGGTGTCGACGATCAGGCCGTCGACGAGACGTGTCATCCGGGCGAGCGCATAGTCGAGCAAGCCCGTGGCGTCGGGGAGGATCACCCGTTCGGTCGACGAGTGGCTGATATCGCGCTCGTGCCACAGTGCCACGTTCTCCATGCCGACCGATGCGTAACCTCGGAGCAGCCGGGCGATGCCGGTGATGTTCTCAGATGCGATCGGGTTTCTCTTGTGCGGCATCGCCGACGAGCCCTTCTGCCCCGAACCGAACGACTCCCGCAGCTCACCGACTTCGCTGCGCTGGAGATGGCGGACTTCGGTTGCGAACCGCTCGAGCGAGGAGCCCGTCAAAGCGACGGCATTGAGGAACTCCGCGTGGCGATCACGATGTGTGATCTGTGACGATGCCGGTTCGACGCCGAGACCCAGGCGCCCGCAGACGTACGCCTCGACGTCTGGCGGTGTGTGGGCGTAGGTGCCGACGGCGCCCGAGACCTTCCCGACCGCAACGGTGGCGCGTGCATCGCGCATCCGCCGGTGGTCGCGCTGCAGCTCGAACGCCCACGTGGCCAGCTTCAACCCGAACGATGTGGGTTCGGCCCAGATGCCGTGGGTGCGTCCGATGATCGGGGTGTCTCGGTACTCGAACGCCCTCGCTTTCACCGACCGGAAGAGGTCGGCGATGCGCCCGAGGAGCAGATCTGCGGCTTCGCGCATCAGCACGCCGTTCGCGGTGTCGACGACGTCGGAAGAAGTGAGACCAAAGTGCACCCACTGCCCACCGGCGGCGACCGATGCGGCAAGAAGGTCGACGAATGCAGCAACGTCGTGGTTGGTGACTGCCTCGCGCTCCTTCCACGCCTCCGGATCGACCTCCGGCGCGGCCCGCACCGCGGCGGCGGCTTCTTCGGTGGCGATGCCGAGCTCTGCCCATGCCTCGACGGTGAGCGCCTCGATCTCCTTCCAAACGGCAAGCTTGTTCGATTCGCTCCAGACGGCGGACATCTCCGGGAGCGAGTAACGCTCGATCATTGATCTGGGCGCATCAGCGTCGCTTCCCGGCCGGGACCCACGCCCACGGACGAGACGCGCACACCGCACAGCTCCTCGACACGCTCGACGTAGCGCCGAGCCGCGTCCGGGAGGTTGTCGAAGGACGTGGCCTTCGTGATGTCGACGTTCCAGCCCTCGAGCTCCTCGTAAATGGGGGTGCAGTGATAGAGCACCGATTGTTGACGCGGGAACTCGTCGTAGCGTGTTCCTCCCGACTCGTATGCGACTGCGATCTTGATCGGGTCGAAGTGGGACAAGATGTCGAGCTTCGTGAAGGCGATCTCGGTGAGCCCATTCACCCGCGCCGAGTAACGCAGCGCCACGGCGTCGAGCCAACCGCAGCGGCGCCGACGCCCGGTGACCACGCCGTACTCACCGCCGATCTCGATCATGCGGTCGCCGGTCTCGTCGAGGAGCTCGGTGGGGAATGGTCCGGTTCCGACTCGCGAGATGTAGGCCTTTGCGACGCCGATCACTCGGTCGAGGTCGCGCGGACCGATCCCGGAGCCCGTCACGGCGCCGCCCGCCGTTGGATTCGAAGACGTGACGAACGGATAGGTGCCATGATCGATGTCGAGCAGGGTTCCCTGCGCCCCCTCGAAGAGCACGTTCTTGCCGCCGTGGATCGCCTCCCAGACGAGGAGGGACGTGTCGGTGATGTGGCCATCGAGGCGAGCGGCGTAGATCAGATACTCTTCGTAGATCTCGTCGAGATCGAGCGGCAGCTGGTTGTAGACCTTCGTCAGCTGCCGGTTCTTGTCCTTGAGCGCGACCTCGAGCTTCTTGCGGAAGATCTTCGGGTCGAAGAGGTCCTGCATCCGGATGCCAAACCGGGAGAACTTGTCCATGTAACACGGGCCGATGCCGCGCTTGGTGGTTCCGATCTGTTGCTCCCCGAGGTAGCGCTCGAGCACGGCGTCCATCTTGCGGTGGTAGGGCATGATGACGTGAGCGTTGCCGGAGACCCGCACCCGAGACGGGTCGATACCGCGCTCGGTCAGTTCATCCATCTCCCGGAGCAGGACGGCTGGATCGACGACGGTTCCGTTGCCGATGACCGGGGTGACTTGGGGGTACAGAACGCCTGACGGGATGAGGCTCAGCGCGAAGCGTTCTCCGTCGACGACGATCGTGTGCCCGGCATTGTTCCCGCCTTGGTATCGGACCACCACATCGGCGTTCTCCGAGTAGAGATCGGTGATCTTCCCCTTGCCTTCGTCGCCCCACTGGGAGCCAAGGATCACCGTCGCTGTCATGTGGTCTCCTCCACTGGTGAGCGCCGATTCTATCGGACCGGTTGTGCCGGTCCGCGGTCCGCCGAAAACGGCTCAGCAGGTAGGGTGAGCCCCCGGTAACCTGGAGCGGCCGTTAGGGTCTCGCCGACGATTCACAAGGAAATCCATGGACGAGCGCATCGCCATTCGAAAAGCCACCCTTGACCCCGTCGGCACGCCGGTCGTGCTCGCCGTCAGCGAGTCGCCGCCGATCCGCACCGAGGCGATGCACTTCCATACCACGGCATCCGAGGAGTTCTGGGACTTCACCGACATCGTGCGCGACGTGGTGAAGCGATCGATGGTCCGACACGGCCAAGTCACGGTGTATACGCCGCACACCACGACGTCGATCGTCGTCAACGAATCCGAGACCGGCTTCCTCAACGACTTCCGCAAGGCCATCGACCGGACCGTGCCCGTTGACGCCTACTACGAGCACGACGACCACGATGTCCGCACCGAGAACATGCAGGAAGACGAGTTCATCAACGGCCACGCCCATGTGCGGCAGCTGCTCGTCGGTCAACCCTCGGTGACGATTCCGATCGTCGACGGCGAAGTCCTCCTCGGCCAGTGGCAGCGCGTCCTCTACGCCGAACTCGACCAACCGAGAGAACGACGCGTGTTCTTCCACGCTCAGGGGACCTGATCGCGCCACTGCGCGAACTCGCGGATCGGGCGCCATCCGGCGGCGCCGACATCGTCATTTGCGACGCGGTGATCAAGTCGTTCGGCGAGTTCCGGGCTCTCCGGGGTGTGACCTTCACAATCGAGGAGCGAGAGGTCGTCGTCATCATCGGTCCGTCGGGGTCGGGGAAGTCGACCCTCATCCGCTGTCTCAACCACCTCGAAGCCCACGACCACGGCACGATCATCATCGACGGCATCGAGTTGACCGGCGATGTGGCCGACGTCGAGAAGATCCGGTCCGAGGTCGGCATGGTGTTCCAGCAGTCGAGCCTCTTTCCGGAACTCAACGTCCTCGGCAACGTAACCCTTGCTCCGCAGCACGTGCGGGGCATCGAGAAGGCGGAGGCCGAGAAGTCGGGGATAGCGCTACTCGAGCGCCTGGGCATGGCCGGTCTCGCCGAACGATTCCCGGACCAGCTGTCCAGTGGCCAACAGCAGCGCGTCGCGATTGCTCGGTCGCTGGCCATGGAGCCCAGGATCATGCTGTTCGACGAGCCGACGTCGGCGCTCGACCCCGAGATGACTGTCGAGGTGCTCGACGTGATGGGAGAGCTGGCACGCTCCGGCATGACCATGGTGGTCGTGACCCACGAAATGGGGTTCGCCCGGGAGGTTGCCGACCGGATCCTGTTCCTCGACGGAGGAGTGATCGTCGAGTCCGGCACCCCGGAGCAGCTCTTCAATGACCCGCAGCATCACCGCACGAAGACCTTCCTGAGTCAGATCCTCTGAGACGGTAGGGTCCGATCACGATGCGAGCACAGGGCGTGCCATGAGGGTTGTCAACTTCAATGCCGGTCCGAGTACGTTGCCCGTGTCGGTGCTCGAGGCGGTTCGGGATGAGATCGTCGAGTTCGACGACTCGGGGATGTCGATCATCGAGATGAGCCATCGCTCCGATACCTACGAAGCGGTCCATTTCGGCGCGGCCGACCTGATCCGTGAGTTGCTCGCCGTGCCGGATGGCTTCGATGTGCTGTTCGTTCAAGGCGGCGCAACGATGCAGTTCGGCATGCTGCCGATGAATTTGCTGACCGGCGCGTCCAAGGGCGGCTACGTCGACACGGGAGCGTGGGCCTCGAAAGCCCTCGCCGACGGTTCGCATCACGGCGAGGTCTACGCGGCATGGACCGGTCGCGATACCCGGTATACGCGGGTCCCCACGGTTGCAGAGCTCTCCCTTCGGGAGGGGACGCGCTACCTCCACCTCACCAGCAACGAGACGATCGGGGGCGTTCAGTATCGGGCGTGGCCGGACGTGCCGGTGCCGCTCGTGGCCGACATGTCGTCGGATTTCATGAGTCGTCCCATCCCCTGGGAGCGATTCGACGTCGTGTACGGCGGTGTTCAGAAGAACCTTGCCCCGTCGGGGCTGGCGCTTGTGATCGTCAGGCGAAGCATTCTCGAGCACACGTCTCGCGAACTCGCGTCCTACTTCCGATACGACCTGCACGCGAGCTCGAACTCGATGTACAACACGCCGCCCGTTTTCCCGATCTATGTGATGGAGAAGGTCCTGCGCTGGATCAGGGATCGAGGCGGTGTCGCTGCGATGGCGGAGGCCGCCGAAGAGCGCGCCGCGCTGGTCTACCGAACCATCGACGAGAGCGACGGCTTCTATGCCAGCCCGGTCGAACCGACGAGCCGGTCGAACATGAACGTGGTGTTTCGGCTCGCCGACCGCGACCTCGAAGCGGCGTTCATCGCCGAAGCAGCGCGGCGCGGTCTGGTCGGCCTCACGGGCCACCGCAGCGTCGGCGGGGTCCGCGCCTCGATCTACAACGCCATGCCCATGTCCGGCGTCGAAGCTCTGTGCGAGCTGATGGACGAGTTCCGTTCCGGGACGGGCTGAGTCGCCCTGCCCACGCCGACGGCCGGCCCTAGAACTGAACTTTCGTGATGCGTTCGATTGGGTCGGTTGCCGCGAGCGTTTGCAGTGCCGTGTCCGGTACGTCGGAGTCGACGCTGATGAACGATAGGGCACGACCACCGGGAGCCGATCGGCCCGTCTTCCAGGTGGCGATGTTGATGTCGAGTCCGCCGAGTGTTGTCCCGACCTTGCCGATGAACCCCGGCTCATCATGGCTCACCGTGACGAGGATCGTTCCCTCCGGAATGACGTCGACGCGGTAGCCGTCCACCTCGACGATTCGCGGCTCGTCGTGGCTGAACAGCGTCGCCGCGATCGTGCGGTCTCCACCGTCCCACTCGACGCGGCACGAGATCAGGTTCGGGTAGTCGAGGGTGTGCAGGCCGGAGGTCTGGGATACCGCAACGCCCCGTTCGGACGCGACGTGCTGCGCATTGACGTAGTTGACCGAGTCGGTGACCACCCGCTCGAGCATGCCCTTGAGGACGGCGATCGAAACCGGTGTGATGTGTTCGCTGATGTCCTCACCTTCGACGGCAACTTCGATCTTGGTGATGGCTCCCTGCGAGAGCTGCGACTGGAGGCTTCCCAGGCGCTCTGCCATCTCGAGATACGGTCGCAGCGTCTTGAGGAGCTGGCCGTCGACTACCGGCATGTTCACGGCATTGCGAAAGTCCGTTCCCTCGAGGGCATCGATGACTTGGCGAACGATCTGGATGCCGACCTCGCGCTGGGCCTCATCAGTGCTGGCGGCGAGATGCGGCGTGACGACGACGTTGTCCAGATGGAGCAGCGGGTTCGATGAGTCCGGTGGTTCGTCGGCGAGCACGTCGAGCGCCGCGCCCGCAACGCTGCCGTCCTCGAGGGCCGCGATGAGTGCCGGCTCGTCGATCAAGCCGCCCCTGGCGGCGTTGACGATGCGGACCCCGGGCTTCATTCGCGCCAGTGCCTCGGCTCCGATCATGCCGGCCGTGTCGTTGGTGAGCGCCGCGTGAAGGGTGATGAAGTCGGATTGCGCCAGCAACTCGTCGAGGGAGACCCGGTCGACCTTCAACAAGGCAGCGCGCTCACTGCTCAGGTAGGGGTCGTGGCAGATGACATTCATCCCGAAACCCTGACATCGTCGAGCGACTCGCTGCCCGACCCGCCCGAAACCGATGATGCCGATGGTCTTCGAGCGCAGTTCCACGCCCTTGAATCGCTTCCGATCCCACGCACCGCTGCGCAGACTTGCAGCCGCCTGCGGCACGTTGCGGCACAGTGCGAGCAGCAGGGCCATCGTGTGCTCGGTGGTTGCGACGGTGTTGGCACCCGGCGTGTTCATAACGATGATGCCCCGCGCGCTCGCCGCCGACAGATCGATGTTGTCGATGCCGGCTCCGGCCCGCCCGATGACGCGCAGGCGGTCGCCTGCGGCGATGACGTCTTCGGTGACTTGGGCGCTGCTGCGGATGATCAGGCCGTCGTACGGGGCGATGCGTTCCGCCAGGGCAGCAGGGCTCAGACCCTTCTCGACGGTGAACTCGACATCGGGATGGGTGTCGAGCAGGTCGACGGCATCCTGCGACAGGTCGTCGGTTACGAATATCCGATACGTCATGACGTAGTGCCCCTTCGGATGATGAGTTCTCCGCCATCGATTCTGGTCCAGCCGTCGTCGATCAGCGAGCGATACGACGTGCCCACGAGCACTTCCTCCTCTGATGCGGTGAGGGCCAGACCGAGCAGCGGTGAGAGTGCGGGCCCGGTGATGAGAACGTCGGCGGCTGCGACGACGGCGGGACGCTCCACGACGCCGGTGAACCCCACGAAGCAGGTGACCGATTCTGCCGCCACGAGATCGCTGGCGCCGTCGCCGACCAGCAGCGACTGCCCGGGGCGGCCTCGAAGCAACTCCCGCACCACCACCGACTTGCCGCCCGCCGTGGTGAGGGGATTCGGTTCGGTGTCCCCGTATCTGTCGATCCCTGCGCTGTCGGGCATGTAGCGAATGCCGACCGCCCGGATGTGATCGCCCGGCACCCCCAACCAGGCTCCGAACGGACCGACCGCGTCGAGGAGGCCGCCCGACACGATGAACACGTCCTTCCCGGCTGTGCGGAGCGCCTCGATCACGGCGGGGGCATCGGGAACCACATGGTGTCGATAGCGGTCGGCAATCGCCGCGACATCGCTGCGCGATGGCGTCAGCATCTCGAGCCTCCGGCCGTAGACGTCGTCGAGCGGAAGGTTGCCGTTCATCGCCGCATCGGTGAGCAACGCGACTTCGTTGTAGCGCCCGAGCAGCCGGGCGAGTTCGTCGATGCCTTCGATGGCCGTCAACGTGCTGTCACAGTCGAAGATGACGGTGTCGTAGCCTCGCCGTTCGCTCGGTATGGCTGCGGTGGCCACGCTTCTGCTCCCTGTTCAGCGCGCAGCCGTTGCCCGTAGGCGCCACTTCCACAGCTCCGCGATCACGAGGATCGCGACGGCTGCGGCGACCGAGATAGCGAGATCGGTTGCGTTGAGCGACACCGTGCCGAAGATGCGCTGCATCACGGGCAGGTAGATCAGCGCAAAGTGGGCGGCAACCCCTATGAATACCGAGACGAGCATCGCGCGGTTCGAGAACAGGCTGGTCGAGAACAGCGACCGTCGCTCGGTACGGACTTCGAGCGCCAGCGCCAGCTGGGAGAAGATGAGCGTGGTGAAGAGCATCGTCTGCCAGGCCGGGTCGTCGGCCTGCCACGCATACCAGCCCACGAGCAACGACAGCGCGGCCATCACGGTCCCGAACGCGCCGATGTACTGGACGACACCGCCACCGAAGATCGTCTCGCTCGCCGAACGAGGCGGACGGTCCATCACGTCGTCTTCCGCCGGTTCGACGCCGAGGGCGAGCGCCGGCAGGCCGTCGGTGACCAGGTTCATCCAGAGTATTTGGAGCGGGAGCAGCGGGATCGGCAATCCGAGAAACGGCCCGAGGATCATCACGGCGAGCTCCGAGGCGTTGCACGTCAGGAGATACTTGATGAACTTGCGGATGTTGTCGTAGATGACGCGGCCTTCTTCGACCGCCGCGACGATGGTGGCGAAGTTGTCGTCGAGGAGGACCATGTCGGCTGCCTCCTTCGACACGTCCGTGCCCGTGATGCCCATGGCGACTCCGATGTCGGCGCGCTTGAGCGCCGGTGCGTCGTTGACGCCGTCCCCGGTCATTGCGGTCGGCGTGCCGTCCTCGCGATAGGCGGAGATGAGGCGCAGCTTGTGCTCGGGCGACACCCGGGCGAAGACGGACGTGTTCTCCACGGCCTCCATCAGTTCGGAATCGCTCATCGTGTCCAATTCGGCGCCGGTGATGAACCCGTCGTCGGCGTCGATCCCGATCTCGGTGGCGATGTGACGTGCGGTGAGCGGATGGTCGCCGGTGATCATCACGGTGCTGATGCCGGCGCCTTTCGCGGTGGCCACGGCCTCGGAGACTTCAGGACGCGGCGGATCCATCAAACCGAACAGGCCGATGAAGACCAGATCCTGCTCGGCCTCCTCCTCAGGCGGGGGAGTGGCCCAGCCGCGAGCGGCGACGGCGAGGACGCGCGTGCCGGTGGCGGCGATCTCCTCGGTGCGTTCGGTGATGCGCTCCACCCAGTGGTCCGACATCGGTTCGACGATTCCGGAGACCAGCACCGACGCGGACGTCTCGACGACGCGCTCAACGGCACCCTTCATGAACGATGCGGCCTTCGTGCCGGCTGGGAACACGGTGGCGATCCCGTCGACCCACTTCGGCAACCTCTCGGGGACGGAGTGGATGGTGGTCATGCGCTTACGGGCGGAGTCGAAGGGGACCTCACCGATCCTAGGGAAGAGCTGGTCGAGGGCGGGCTTGGGAATCCCGAGCGCTGCCGCGGCGAGCACGATTGCCATCTCGGTGGGATCGCCGACTGAGCGGTAGCCCTCGTCCGTGGTGGTGAGCGCCGCGTCGTTGCACAGCGCCCCGGTGGCGAGCGAGGCCTCGAGGCCCTGGGCGATCTCGTCCGCTCCGGTCTTGGTTGGGGCGATCGGCCCGCTGCTCTCACCGGTGAGTTCCACCTTCTCATTGGCGAGGTCGAGCACGGTGACCGTCATGCGGTTCTCGGTGAGGGTGCCGGTCTTGTCTGAGCAGATGACCGAGACCGAACCGAGGGTTTCAACCGCTGGGAGCCTTCGGATCAGCGCTCGGCGCCTCAGCATGCGTTGGGCGCCGAGCGACAAGGCGATCGTCACCACGGCCGGCATGGCTTCGGGGATCGCGGCAACTGCGAGGCTGACCGAGGTGAGGAGCATGGTCTCGACACTCTCACC
>JAHEEL010000025.1 GCA_024640745.1 Actinomycetes bacterium | reverse complement strand
ACGACTGCGAGGTTACCGCCGGGCGGGGAGGTGATAATGGCATACTGCCCGGATGCGTCGCGGATCAGCTCGTTGGTGGGCCGTCGTCGTGGTGCTCCCTGCGCTCACGGTCTTCGGCGCCTTCGTTCCGCTCATCGCCTTTCGCACCCGGTATCCCGACCCGATCGCGTGCATTGGAGCTTCTCCGGTCCGCCCAACGGTGCGATGTCGTTCTCGCTCTACGTGGCGCTGCTCGCCGTCGGCATGCTCCTGGCATGGTCCGCCCTCGCAGCCGGGTCCCGCACCGCGATGCCGTCGGCTCCGCTCGCAGCCGTTATCTACTTCATCCTCGGCCTGGTGGCTGCCGTGAACGCGCAAGTTGTGATTGCAAACCTGGATGCTGTCGGGTGGGAAGCGGCAGAGCTGATGTCGATGGCGTGGGTGGTCGGCGTCGTCATCGCCGGTTTGCTCGCCGGCCTGGTCGGCTGGCTGTCGGCGGGCGGATCGGAAGGCGTGCCGGTCGACGTACCGATGCCGTTCGCTGCAACTCCATTGGAATCGTGGTCGGGTTCTGCGTCGAACGGTTGGTTCGCAGCCATCGGTGTCGGCCCGGTCGTCGTTGCCGTGGTATTCGAGCCACGCTGGGTCGTCCTCATGATCGCCATCTCCGTTGTCGTGGTGGCGTTCTCATCCGTTCGTGTCGTGGCAGATGCCGGCGGGGTCGCGGTCGAGATCGGTCCGTTCGGCTGGCCGAGACAGTACCTCCCGATCGAGGAGATCAAGGGGGCTGAAGCCGTGGAAGTGAAGCCGATGGCATACGGCGGCTGGGGGTATCGCGTTCGGTCGGGCGTGCGCGCGTTCATCATCAGAAGCGGTCCCGCGATTCGGATTGACCGCGAAGCTGGGCCGGACATGCTCGTCACGGTCGACGATGCCCCGATCGGGGCGGTCTCGATCGAAGCGCTCGTTCGGCGTTGATCAGGCAATGAGTACGCCGACGGACAGCAGACCGGCGAAGACGAGCTGGAGCCGCGCCGTCGCCTTCAGCACGCCGATCAGCGGTGGCCCGGCAGTCTCGCTGAAGATCGTTTGCAGCGGCACAACCGTCAGCGGCAACGAGGCGAACGTGAGCAGCACCCATGCCGGCAGGACCGCTGCAGTCGCGCCGATGCCGACGGTGAGGTAGGCGCCGGCAACGGTGGCTGCGTAGAGCCACCGTGCCCGCCCTCGGCCGAGAATCACGGCCAGCGTGTGCTTTCCGGCTGCCCGATCGGTATCGATGTCGCGAACGTTGTTGGCCACGAGGATGGCCGATGCGAGCAGGCCCATGGCAGTGGCAGCTACCCAGGCGTCGGCCGGAGTCGTGCGGTCGTAGACGTAGCGCGTGCCCGCGGTAGCAACGAGGCCGAAGAACACGAACACGAAGAGCTCGCCGAGGCCGTAGTAGCCGTAGGGAACTGGGCCGTTCGTGTAGCCCAGTGCGGCGACGATCGAGACGATCCCGATTGCTAGGATCACCCAGCCGGCCAGCCAGATCAGGTAGATCCCGGCCAGACCTGCGACGCCGAACGCAACGAAGATCCCGCGCCGCATCTCCTGAGCGGTCAGCAAGCCGGATGCAACGGCGCGTGTCGGACCGATCCGTTCCTCGGTGTCTGCCCCCTTCTGTGCGTCTGCCAGATCATTGGCGTAGTTGACGCCGATCTGGATCGCCATCGCAGCGAACAGCGTGACGATGAAGGCATCCCAGCGAAAGACGCCGTCCGCGGCAGCGAGCGCGCTGCCGACGACGACGGCGGCGACCCCGGCGGGCAACGTCGCCGGTCGCGCGGCCAGCACCCAGGGGCTCATTGGGCGAGACATGCGACGCGAGACGGGAGATGCGAGACCAGGCCCCGATCCAACGGGCCCGCGCCCGGCGCCCGGCGCCCGGCGAGCGGCGACTGGTCTAGAAATGCCACGGGTAGTCGTGGTAGTCCTGTTGGCGCTTCTCGAGGAAGGCGTCGCGACCCTCTTTGGCCTCGTCGGTCATGTAGCCGAGCCGGGTCGCCTCGCCGGCGAAGATCTGCTGACCGACGAGGCCGTCGTCGACCATGTTCATCGCGTACTTCAGCATCCGGATGGCGGTCGGGCTCTTCGTCACGATCTCCTTGGCCCACTCCAGCGCGCGCGTCTCGAGCTCGGCGTGGGGGACGACGAGGTTGACCATGCCCATCGCGGCGGCCTGCTCGGCCGAGTAATTCCCGCCGACGAAGAAGATCTCGCGCGCCTTCTTCTGGCCGACCATCTTCGCGAGGTACGCGCTGCCGTACCCCGCGTCGTAGCTCGCGACGTCCGCGTCGGTCTGCTTGAAGACGGCGTGCTCGGCACTCGCGAGCGTCAGGTCGCAGACGACGTGCAGGCTGTGGCCGCCGCCGACGGCCCAGCCGGGGACCACTGCGATGACGACCTTCGGCATGAAGCGGATCAGCCGCTGTACCTCGAGGATGTGGAGCCGGCCGAGTCGCGCTTGGTCGATACTCCCCGTTTCGTCGTACTGGTAGCCGTCGGCGCCGCGGATGCGTTGATCGCCGCCCGAGCAGAAGGCCCATCCTCCATCCTTGGGTGAGGGACCGTTTCCGGTGAGCAGGACGGCGCCGACGTCGGAGGTCATGCGCGCATGGTCGAGCGCCGTGTACAGCTCATCGACGGTGTGGGGACGAAAGGCGTTGCGCACCTCGGGGCGGTTGAACGCAACGCGCACGGCGCCGATCTGGCGTGCCCGGTGATAGGTGATGTCGGTGAAGGCGAAACCCGCAACCGGGTCCCATGCGGCTGGATCGAAGATCTGAGATATCACGAGGAGATACTGTAGTGAGCGCAATGACCGTCACCTTGCCGCACGAGTGGGCGAAGATCCACGCGGATGCAACGCCTGACGCTCCCGCCGTGGTCGCGGGCGCTGAGACCGTGTCGTACCGAGAGCTCGATCGACGGACGAGTGCACAAGCGCAACGCCTGACAACCGACGGAATCGGTTCGGGCGATCTGGTTCCGATCGAAGCCACCTCTACTCCGGAGACGGTGATCGCACTCGCGGCGATCCACCGAATCGGGGCGGTGGCGGTTCCCCACGGTCGAAATCGGTTCGATTTCGGCGCAGCCGCGCCGGACGGAACCTACGCCGTGGTGCCGACGTCGGGGAGCGCCGGAGCTGCGCGTGGCGTGGTGCTCACCGAGGCGAACGTGGCTGCCTCTGTTGGTGCTTCCCAACGCCGACTCGGCAACAATGCCTCGGACCGCTGGCTGCTGACGCTCCCGCTCTATCACGTCGGTGGCCTTTCGATCGTCTGGCGCACGCTGACGGCCGGCGGCTCGATCATGATGCTGCCGCATTTCGATGCCGCGGAGGCGACCCGAGCGCTGCGGGACGGTGCAACGACCATGGCGAGCCTCGTGCCGACGATGCTCCACCGCATGCTTGTGCACGATGCCGGTCCCTACTGTGGCCTCAAGGCGGTCCTGCTCGGTGGCGCTCCCGCGACCGTTGATCTGGTGACGATGGCACTCGATGCGGGTTTGCCCGTGCTCCAGACGTACGGGATGACCGAGGCGGCATCGCAGGTGGCGACGGTGGAGCCGGGAATGGCCGCCGATTCCCTCGGAACCGTCGGATCGCCGTTGGACGGCATCACCGTGTTGATCTCGCCGTGCGGTGAGATCCTGATCGATGGCCCGGCCGTCTCACCGGGCTATCTCGGCGAGAAGCCGAGGTCGGGGCCTCTGCAAACCGGGGATCTGGGTCACATCGACGCGCATGGCCGCCTTGTCGTCGGGGGCCGACGGGACGGGATGATCCTCTCCGGGGGAGAGAACGTGCAGCCGGAGCACGTCGAAGCTGCCATCGATGTCGTGACCGGCGCCGGGACCTCGGTGGTGCTCGGCGCTCCCGACGAAGAGTGGGGTGAAGTGGTCGTTGCGGTGGTTCAGACCGCGGGGGCGGCGCTGCCCGGAATCGAAGCAGCGGTGCGTCGTCGATTGGCGCGGCACGAAATCCCGAAGCGCTGGATCGCCGTCGATGCGCTCCCGCTGCTGCCCAACGGCAAGCCGGATCGGGAGGCGGCCGCAAGGCTCCTGAACGATGCGGAGTAGCCGCCGTGTCGCAACCGAGCGCTACGACAGATCCACGAGGCTCTCAACCGTCCGGAGGTAGGCCTCGGGCTCGGGGGCGAAGAGGCTGCGGCCGAGCTCAAGCGCACTCGCGCGAAGCCCATGGCGTCGCTGCTCTGCCGCCTCGGCGACGAACTCGAAGCCGGTATCGATGGCATGTGTCCGGCAGACTTCGATCAGGACCGTGTAGTCGTGTTCGAGGCCGAGGTCGTCGCCGAGCAAGGTGAAGGGTCGGGTGAAGGCCGGGGGAGCGCCGATCGTTTCGAGCTGGTAGCGGATGTACTTGACCCGGCGGCGCCATCCGTGGAACGCAACATCGGTCGGATCGGATCGCACCGTGGCAAGATCGGCAAGCCCGCGGAGGTAGGTCTCTCGGAGGCCGACGCGAACGGACGCAGCGCCCGGTCCGCCCCACGCGACATACCGCCAGCGAACCGCGGCGGATCGGAGAAGATCAGCAGCTTCGGCGCGGATGCCAGACTCGAGGCCGGCCATCGCTTCTCGATGGCCGGCCTCGAGTCTGGCGAGCACCGCATCCGGCGCCCCGACCGCTGCCGCCGTCTCGATCAGCACCAGGGCGTCCCTCGCCGGTGCGATGAGGCGGGCTGCATCGCGCAGCGTCGTGTTCTCCGTCCGGTACGTGTTCTTGCCCACCGATGGGCGGGCGAGGCGGAGGAACGCCCGCAGTCGCTTGATCCCCTTGCGCGTGGTGTGCACGCGTGCATCGACGTCCGCCCGACTCCTCAGGCCGTCCGCAAGCTCGTCGAGCTCGGCGATGGCGGCGGGGGCGAGGTCGGTCACGGTGCCGTCAGCGGTGTGATCTGAGCGAAGTCGTCGTCGCTGAGGGCATCGACCGTCCCGCTCGACGTCGGGGCGTAGCCCGAGAGCATGGCTTCCTGATCTCCGCCCTCGGCGGCGAGGAGATCGAGGATACGCGTGCCATTGACGGATCCGTCCCCGCCGCCGATGCGCCACTGGGCCGCGTTCGGCTCGACGTCGCGAATCCGACGTACGCCGGACGACGGATAGCCCTCCTGGCTCATCACCGCTACGGCGTACGACCAGGTTGCCGGATCGCCGTCTCCAAAGAGTGCCTTCGGTACGCGCGCCGTTGCACGTCCCCGGTCGGGGAAGACCAGCACCTTGAACGTCGGATCCGTCTCCGAGGTCGACCCATCGGCCTCGGCAACGTACAGCGCCGGATACCAACCCTCGATGGTGAGGGCTCGGTCCCAGCCGGAGCCCGACTCCCACGCAGCGTTGCGGCCGGGGAGGAACCGCCGCGCTCCGTTCGACGTGTCCGGGTCGGTGTCAACGTACACGTCGAACGTCTGGATCGACAGGCCGTTCGGACTGTCCCATGAATTCACGATCGGACCGAGGACATCGAACGTGAAGACCAGGTCGTCTCCGGACTCACCCACACTGAAGGCCGTGAGGTCGTAGGAACCGGGGGCGAACACTGGGTCGGTTGGGTACGTGTACGTCCCAGGGCCGTGGTCGTCGCCCTCCGGATCGGTGGCTTCGAAGGCCGTGGCGACGTCCGAGATGTCCGGGACGACCATGACGCCAGGTCCGGCCGCCGGCGCCATGGCCGACTCGGGACCGCCGGTGCGCTCGACGAGGCGGAACGCGACCGGGTCACCAACCTCGATCGGACCGAGCAACGCCAACGGAATCGAGAACTCGATGCGCGTCCCGTCGAATCCGGCTTGGAGCGTGCCCGCCTCCGGGAGGCTGCCGGAGTCCAGGAGACCGTCGCCGCTTCCGAGCGGCGGCAAGAGAACCGGTCCGCGAACGGACGCCGGATCGATGCCCCGCCAGGAAAGTAGGTGGGTCGCGTTGAATCCGAGGACGTTCGCGCCCACGGTCATCCCGCGTCCCGGCGCAATCGCGGGAATGCCCATGTAGAGGTCGAATCCTGCTGCATCGTCTCCGAGGACTTCGGCGGCATAGTCGACGCGCACCTGGAGCCGGTCTTTGTCGTAGAGCCATCGGTAGCCACCGAAGGGTTCACCATCGAGCTCGTAGGCTCCGGCGCTTTCCCATTCCGGCGTGGCAACTTCGGCGTCCACTGTGATCGAAGCTGTTTCGTCCGGCGTGCGATCCGGAGCTACGGCTCTTTCGGGCGTGATGGGGGTGCGCACGAAGGCCGGACGCTCCGCGCCGAGACTGTCGTAGACCTGTCCGAGGAGTTCGCGAAAGGCACGATCGAAGTACCCGTCATCTCCAGAATCCTGGTCGTCGCCGTACCACCAGAACCAATCCGAACCCTCAGCGAACAGCACCGCATCACGGGCCGTCTCGAGCTGCTCTGCCGTTGCCGAGCCCGACGTTTCCGCTTCTGCATAGGCTCGTCTCGTTGCCCAGAGCGCATCCCACGCCGCTGCTTCCTCGCGCTCGCCGATCCATGTTGCGAAATTCGGCTGGAACCACGATGCGGGGAACACATCGGGAAGAGGCTCAACCCGGTCGCCATACTGCGCAAGCAGTTCGGTTGGTGTCACCGTGCGAACGAGATCGGACTCGCTGAGGTTCCGGTAGAGGGCGTTGAGGAAATCCTTGCCGTCGTTCTCGTAGTGCTCCCAGGCGTTCTCGCCGTCGACGACGACGGTGACCACCTTCGGTCCGCCCGCTCCGAGCTCCACGAGCCGCTCGTCGGCGTCGGTCAGCCGACGCATGAAATCGTTGGCTGCCGCGCTGCCGGACATGCCCGAGTACTCGAACCCGACGAGGTCCGAGATCGTGACATCGCGGAACAAGATGGGGAGGTTGGGATTGCGAGTGTGTTGTGCGGCATAGAGCCGATAGAGGACGTCGGCGTCGATGAGGGTTCCGTTGGCATCCCGCTCAAATGAACCCATTCCGAGCGTTTGGCCGAGCACGTGTTCGCCGGTCGCGATCCACTCGATTCCCTCGCCTGCCCAGATCGACGTGACTTCCTGTGCAACTGCTCCCTCTCCGGGCCACATCCCGGTGGGACGGCGGCCGAGCAGGCGCTCGGCGACATCGAGGCCCAGGATCACCTGCTCGCGTGCGTCGATCGGTTCGCGAAAGCGCTCGGCCGGCATGAGCGCCGTTGGGTCACCCTCGAGCGCCAGCTCCGTGTCGAAGAGCAACGGAAGGATCGGGTGGGCGAGCGGTGTGGTCGTAACCTCGATGTGACCCTCGGCCCAAAGGCGTTTGTGGACCTCGAGTGTGGCGGCAACAGCGTCCAGATGCGTCGCAAGCACCGGCCCCTTGTCCGCGTCGACGTAGTCGCGCCCTTGGTCGACGAGTGCCTGCAGGACCGGATCCTCGAGCAGCTCGGGGTCGGTCCAGGCCAGGTTGAACAGGACCTGGAGATCGAGGAAGTCCTGGGTCGAGAACTCCAGGCCCGCCGCTCGCTGGTCGGCCAGCTCCAGGTAGCGCGGGAATCGCTCGACGATACGCTGGTTCACGTCGAAGAAGCGAGCCAACAAGAAGGCTTGCTGTTCGCCGGTCAGCTCGGCGGCCGGCACCTCGGTGTGCATCCAGTAGGAGTCCCGAACCCCTTCCATGATCTCTTCGAGTTGAAGGAGCAGCACCGGGGTCAGGTTGAACGAGATCCGAAGGTCGGGGTAGCGGCCGACGAGGTCCGCCATGTCCCAGTAGTCCTTGGCGGCGTGCAGCCGAACCCAGGGCCGGGTCACGACGCCGTCCTCGTCCTTCGGATAGAGGGGCTGATGCTGGTGCCACAGCAGGACGAGGAGGAGATCGTCGTCGTCGAGCGGCGCGCGCGCCACGGCTGTGGTGGTCGATGGATCCTCGGCGGCGGGCGCCACGGTTGTGGTGGTCGTCGTGCCCTCGGTCGACGGTGAGCAGGCGGTCGCCACGACAAGCAGGACGAGGACGGCGACCGGACGTCTCATCCCAGCAAGCCGAGGTTTCCGAGGTAGGCGTCGGCCGAAGGCTCGCGTCCGAGGAACGCTCGCAGGTGCTCGATCGCGTCGCGCGAGTAGCCGCGGCTGAGTACCTCGTTCCGGTAGCGGGCGCCGACCTCGGGGCTGAGGATGCCCTCGTCGGCGAACACCGAGAACATGTCGTCGCCGTAGACCTTCGCCCACTGGTAGCCGTAGTAGCCGGCGTCGTACCCACCCATCAGATGGCCGAACGAAGCGGCGAAGTGAGTGTCTTCGTGAAAGGGCATCAGCGTCAAGGCGAAGGCATCCCGGCTTGCTTTGTCGAGATCGACCGCATCGCCTGTTGTGTGGATGGCGAGGTCAAACCTACCGAGAAACGCCTGCCAGAGGGTGGAGAGGCCGATGTTCTGGTCCCGAACCATGACCAGCCGCTCAACGAGGTCGATAGGGATGACCTCGCCGGTCTCGTAGTGGCGGGCGAATCGCTGCAGGACCTCCGGCTGCCACATCCAGTGCTCCATGATCTGCGATGGCGCTTCGACGAAGTCCCACTCCGTGTCGTACCCGGCGAACCTCGGGTGATCGACCTCCGTCAGGCAGAAGTGGAGCACGTGGCCGAACTCGTGGAAGAGTGTCAGGGCCTCGTCGTGCTTCAGCAGCGAGGGGGAGCCGGGTCCCGGCTTGGTGAAATTCGCAACGACCGCTGCGATCGGGGCCCGGTAGCTGCCGTCGGATTCCCGCATCCCGCCGCTGATCGAGAAACAGGCGGCGTGTCCGTACTTGCCGTCTCGCGGAAACAAGTCCGCATAGAAGTAGGCGATCGGCGCTTCCTCGCCGCGGTTTCGAATCTCATAGAGCTTCGCGTCCTCGTGCCACGCCGACGGCTCGGCGATCTCTCGGTACTCGAGTCCGAAGACCTCGCCGGTGATCGCGAACATGCCCCCGACAACGGTCTCGAGCGGGAAGTACTCAGCAACCTCGTTCTGATCGATGCCGTAATCCTGCTTCCGCTGTTTGGTGTGGTAGTACATCCAGTCCCACGTGCGAATCGGCTCGCCGGCGAGATCGGCGTCCGCAAGCTGCTGGAGCGCCGCCAGCTCGTTGGTGCCGCGATCGGTGAGGCCTGGGACGATCGAGGCGTAGAGCGCGTCGACGGCGGCGGGGTCGGCCATCTTGATTTCCATCGCGTAGTCGGCCCACGTTGGGTAGCCGAGCAGCTCGGCGATCTCGCGGCGAAGCGCGACGGCTTCTGCAAGGAGCGGCGTATTGGCTTCTGCCGCTCGGTTCCAGAACTTGTGCTGCATCCGACGCCGGAGAGCGCGGTCGTCTGCTTCCCGGATGTATGGGAGGTAGTCCGGGTAGGCCATCGACACCCGGTACGTCCCTTCGACGGCCCCGGGAGCGAGCCGCTCGATGTACGCCTCGGTGAGGCCGGCAAGATCGTCTCGGGTCATCTCGATCGCGTCGTCCCACTCGTCGAGGTTTCGGTTGAACGCGACCTGCACTTCGATGAGGCGCTGTTGGAGTTCCCGCAGCCGCGCGCGGTCGTCCTCTTCCAGATCGTGGCCCGCACGTCGGAGATCGCGGAGCCAGAAGGTGAGGTTGCGCGCTTCGAGTTCCGTGGGGCCCTCCCCGGTGTGCGCTGCGGCGTACTCGCGCACGGCGGCGGCGAGATCGCTGCGCATCACGAGGTCGGCGGCCCACTTTGCGGCGCGCTCGCCGGCGGCGACTCCGGCGGTGCGCACCTCGGCGTCGGGATGAACCCGGGCCATGAACGAGCCCTCGCCCGCTGCATCTGCGAGCAGTACTCCGACCCGATCGAGCGGTTCCAGGGTGTTCGCGTAGGTGCGCGGCTCGTCCGTCGTCACGATGGTTTCGACCAGGGACTCCGCTTCCGCAATTGCGCGCTCGGTGATCGCAGTCACTGAGTCTGCGGACACGTTGGTGTAGTCGTGGGGCATGGCATGCAGCGTACCGGGTCTGTGGTGATCAGCCCGATCCGGTGGCATCTGAGATGTCGAAGAGCAGCGGCCGATGGGACGGGCCGAGATCCGGCCCGACGCGTCGCGTCGGGACGGTCACATCTCCGCGGTAGACGGCATGGTCGAGCGGCAGGCCGGCGTAGGTTCCAACGACCGGCCAGTCGGTCGAGGGCCACGTCGCGACATACCCGAAGCCATCTTCGGAGTTCGACATCCCGGTTGCGACAACCTCGAATGCGTGTGACCAGCGGGAGGTCTCGAGATTGCCGGTCACCACGGCGGCGTCTTCGAGTGTTGAGACGGCCGTGTTGATGGCCGTGAATCGCTCGATCCGGTTGTCCGACGCGACCGTCGAGTTCGGATTCTGCACGGCGATCCCGACGAGGACTGCTTCGGTGGATCCGTTGGTCACTCGGACGGTGACGTCCGAGCCCGGGACCGGAGTCATCGGGACGACCGAGGCCCCCGTGCGGGCGAGAACGGCTGCGCGCCCGACGGCATCGGGGCCGACGGACGCGGGCAGCACTCGGTACGGGACGTCCGCGGTGGCGATGGCGTCGGCCCAGTCGCCGTTCGTTCGGTAGAGCAGAGCGACATCGGCTTCAACGTCATCGATCCACGCCACGATGGCACGGCGGTGGTCTCCCGAACCGCTGGTGTCGAAGCTGACGATGCGGACGCGATCACTGGAGCCGGCGGCGCTCTGCGTTGCGAGCCACATGGGGGCGATGAGCACCCCGTTGGCGACGGCCGCAATGAGGAACACCGCGGACACCGCGCTGCGGAAGATGAGACCGTAGGTGATGGCGGTGATCACCAAGATCGCCATGAGCGGAAATCGCCAGTCGGCGATTCGGTCCCATCCCCACCACGTTGCCCCGAGGAAGCCGAGCACGGTGGCGAGCGTGGCCGCGGTGCCGATGATGAACAGTACGGCGGAGAAGAACTTGCGCCCGGTACCGGGGTCCACGCGACCGCGGACCATCAGCCGCTTCCGAGGGCGTAGAAGAATCCGTCTCGCGAACCGACGTAGATCCGACCGTTCCAGACGGCAGGTGTTGATTCGATGCATTGGCCCGACCCGACCTGCGCGTCCCAAAGGCGCTGCGGGGTCCGCGGATTGGTGAGGTCGTAGGCGCGGAAGCCGGCATCGCCGGTGAGGCAGTCGACACCGACGACCAGCATCCCGTCGGCGATCACCGGCGACGACCACGCGTTGCCGCCGATGAAGTCCTCCCAGACCGTCTCCCCGGTCGCAGTGTCGATGGCCAGGAGGTCGCCGGCATCAGTTGCGACGAAGAGCAAAGCGCCGTCCGGGTGAAGGGCGGGAGTTGCCCACGCACCGGCATCCTGCCCCCGAGCCGCGGACAGATACACCGACCAGACCACCGGATCGTCCGGGTTGTTGGGATCGAGCTTGGCGAGATCTCCGACTTCGCGCACCCGCCGCGCTGCTGTGTTGTTCTTCTTGGCGGTATCGGCGTGCGACACGACGTAGAGATAGCCCTCGCTGTCGATGGTGATCGTCGAGTCGGTGTCGTCCCCATTCCAGAAGTCGAAGAAGACGGTGCCGTTTCCGGCCTCGATGTCGGAGACGTCCACGCCGACGACCCTGCCGGCCGAGGTGGAGAAGTACGCGCGCTGTTCGAAGACGGCGGTTGAGTTCTCGACGGAGTGCTGGCGACCGAAGATCTCGGTGAGCTCATCGGTCCAGGCGGGCATCTGATACACAACCTGCGGGTCGACCGTCACGTTGCCGGCTGCGTCGTATCCGCGATTGAGCTTGACGGCGAACCACCACGAGTTTTCTCCACCCTCGTACATGATGTCGTCCACGACGACCGGGTTCGAGTCCCAGTCGTCGTTCCAGATGCCGTCGACGGACTTTGCGTGGAGCGACCACACCTCGTATGGCTCTTCCTTGTCGAGGGCGATGATCCGGAACCGCGGGTCGCGGGAACCGGCGTACAGGAGGGGGTAGCCGTCCGGGTCGAGCGTGACCGATCCCTTGATGATGTCCCCCATGTCGAAGTCGGGGCGGGTGCGTTCGCCCGTATCGGCGTCGAGGAAGTGGATCTGTTTGTCGTATGCCCCGAAGATGACTTCCGTGATCCCGTCCGGTCGCTCCCACACCACGGGTTGACCCGTCCATCCGCTTCCGCACCAGACTTTGTTCTCTTGTCCGACGGGTGACTGACCGCACATGGCATCATCGGGGAATCGCCATGCCTCGGTCGGAGCGGCAGTCGGGAGCGGACCGGATCCGAAGTACGTGCGTGTGGGGTTTCCCCGGAACATCGTGAGCCCGACGACGTCGCCCCACGGCTCGCCGACGCTGTCGGACGGAACCACCCCGGCGGCCCGGCTCGGGAGGGTGGTGGTAGTCGACGCGGAGGTGGTCGGTGTCGTGCCGTCGGCCGGGGTTGTGATCGTCGTCTCCTGCGGCCCGGGCGTGACAGCGACCGTCGATGTCGAGCCGTTCGGGTCGGCGGGAACAATGTCGGCGCCGGCCACGCAGGCTGACGCACCCAGGGCGAGGGCGATCGCGGAGAAGATCAATCGACGCATCGTTGCGAGTGTAGGAAGCAAGCGGTTTTCTGGTCGGCACCGATGACCCGTATCCTCAATCCATGCGCTTCCTCCCGCCGCTTCCCCAACGCCTCGATCCGCTGGTCGCAGCGGTGAAGCGCATCGGAGCCGCCGATCCGTTCCTGATGGCGGCAGCCATCGCCTACAACGCGATCTTCGCGCTCGTCCCGCTCGCATTCGCTGCAGTTGCGGCGATCTCGATGCTCGGGTCGGGGTCGGACCGATTCGAAGAGGCGCAGCGGAGAATCCTGACCGAGTTCCCTCCAGACGTTGCGAACTTCCTCATCTCAATCCTCGGGGAGGCACAAGACGCAGTCGGTGGCATGGGTCCGATGTTCCTGATCGTCTCAATCCTGGTCGCCCTCTGGTCGGGTTCCCGTGCCGTCTATGCCGTCCAGAAGGCGCTTCGCCTGATCGAAGGTATCGAGGAGGATCGCTCGTATCTGGTGAAGCGCGGTCTCGGGATCCTCTTCACCCTCGGTGCCGGGTTTGCTCTCCTGGTGAGTTCTGCGGGGGTCATCTTCGGCAACTGGCTCGTCGAGACCCTTGATCAGCACGGCATTCCGGTTGGCAACAGTTGGGTCACCGGCGCGGCGCTCGCGCTCTGGGTTGCGGCGGTTCTGTATGCCATCTATCGGTGGGGGACTCCCGAACCGCTCCGTATGTCGTTCGCATCCGCGATCATTGGAGCCGCAACACTTGCGGCCTCAGCATGGCTGGCCGCGATCCTGATCCCGACATTCGGCAGCAGCTCGCTCGCCGCTCTCGGGTCGACGGGCGTGATTCTCCTGTGGTCCTACGGAATCGGTCTCATCGTGATCTCCGTCCCGGTCTTCGTTCCTGCAGCCTTCGATGTGCTACGCGGCTCATCGCCGTGACGCGTGATGTGCCGGACCGGGACGTTCGGAGCGGGATCGGACTCCTCCTTCGGACACTCGGGAGGTATCCGAAGTACGGAGTTGTAGCGATCACCGGTGCGCTCGTTTGGATGGTCGCCGTCGTGCTGATTCCCCAGGTGGTAGCGCGGATCATCGACGATGCCGTGCTAGCAGGAGATCGATCGCGACTGCTGCCGCTCGTCGGTCTCCTGATCGGTATCGGCGTTGTGCAGGCGGTCGGCATGGGATTCCGTCGCTACTTCGGCTTCCGACTCGCCTACCGGGCAGAGGCGGATCTGCGGGGCAGGATGTTCGAACACATCCAGCGCCTCGCCTTCTCCTACCACGATGTCACGCCGACGGGGCAACTGATGTCGAGAGCCTCGTCCGACCTGTCCCAGATCCGCCTGATCCTCATGATGCTGCCCATCGTGGTGGCCAACATGGCGATGTTCGTCGTCGTGGTGGCAGTGCTCATTCTGATCGACCCCGTGCTCGGCCTCGTCGCTTCGCTCACGATGCCGGCTCTCGTGCTCAACGCCAATGCGCTTGCGCGTCGGGTTATCCGCCTGTCGTTCAGCGTCCAGCAGAAGCTCGCTGACCTTGCCGAGGTGGTGGAAGAGAGCGTGGCCGGCATCGAGGTCGTCAAGGCCTTCGGACAGGAGCGGCGCGAGCAGGCGCGACTCGAGGCCGCCGCGATAGCGATCTACAGCGACACCATCCGAATCGCCCGATACCGCTCGACGTACGCCCCGTTCTTCGAGCTGATTCCAGCGTTCGGGACGGTGGCCGTCTTGTGGGTCGGCGGGCTCCGTGTGATCGACGGTGCCCTGAGCGAGGGTGAGTTCGTCGCTTTCACCCAGTACCTGGCGGTCCTGGTACTCCCCTTGATGATCACGGGGTGGTTCTTCGCCAATCTGCCGCGCGCCGCTGCCTCAGCGTCTCGCATCGACGATCTGCTGTCGACCGACCCGATCATCGACGACCCGAACCACCCGGTTCCGCTGCCCGACGGCCCGGGAGAAATCCGATTCACCGGGGTCCGCTTCGCCTATCCGGGTGGCGAGGACGTGCTCGATGGCGTGGAATTGGTCGTGCCCGGCGGATCGGCGGTCGCCCTGGTCGGGCCGACCGGCTCCGGGAAGACGACGATTGCGAACCTCGTTCCTCGTTTCTACGACGTCCAAGCCGGCTCGGTGACCGTCGACGGTGTTGATGTGCGCGATCTGCGACTCGAGGTGCTTCGCGCAGAGGTCGCATTCGTCTTCCAGGACAGCTTCCTCTTCTCTGCGACGATCGCGGACAACATCCTGGTGGGCGATCCGCAGGCCGATGAGCGCAGGGTGCGCGCAGCGGCGAGACTTGCTCAGGCACACGACTTCATCTGCGCGATGCCCGACGGCTACGCAACCGTCGTCGGTGAGCGCGGCCACACCCTGTCCGGCGGGCAGCGTCAACGAGTTGCGCTCGCGAGAAGCGTGCTTCGAGACCCGAGAATCCTCATCCTCGATGACGCGACGTCTTCGGTTGACGCCATTGTCGAGTCCGAGATCCAAGAGGCGCTCCGACACGTGATGGATGGCCGAACAACGCTGATCGTCGCCCACCGAACCTCGACGCTGGCGCTTGCCGATCTGGTCGTGTTCGTGGAGGACGGGGCCATCGCTGCCGTTGGCACGCATCAGGAGTTGCTGGCTGCTATTCCTCGGTACGGCGCCGTCCTGGCACACGAGGATCGCGCAGTGTCGAAGGGTGCGTCATGAGCCGCGCCCGCCCGATCGGCGAGACCCACCCGAGAAACGAGCGTGGCCTCCTGCGCCGTGCCGGCATGCTCGGACACGATCTCCGGTGGCCTGCAATTGGGGCGTTTGCGGCTGCCGCATTCGCTACGGCCGCGCGCCTCGCAGGACCGCTGACGGTTGGCGCCGGCATCGATCGCGGTGTCGCCGAGGGAGACAAACGGGTCGTGACGGTTGCTGCATTGATCTTCCTCGCCCTGCTCGCCGTCCAGTACGTGTTCGTGAAGATCTCCCGCTACGGAATCGCCTGGGTCTCCGAGCAGTACCTGCTGCGGCTTCGGAGCATCGTGTTTGGGCACCTCATTCGCTCGGACACCGCCTTCTTCTCTCGGTCGAAGAGCGGTGTGCTGGTGAGCCGGATGACGTCCGACATCGAGTCGCTCCAGGAATTCGCAGGCGACGGCGCCGTGATGGCCGTTTCGAATGCTCTCACGGTGATCGGCGTCGCCGTCGCGATGGTGCTCGTGGATTGGAGGATGGCGGCCTCGACGTTCGTGGTGATCGCCGTGCTCATCGGCGTGTCGATGCTCTTCCAGCGCCAGGCATCGAAGGCCTACGGGCAGGTGCGCGAGCGGATTGGTCGCGTGCTTGCCGGGCTGCAGGAAGGGATCACCGGCGTTCGAGTCGTCCAAGCCTTCTCCCAAGAGCAGGTGCAGGCGGCGTCGTTCGGCCGCGTGAACGAAGCCCACTA
>JAHEEL010000184.1 GCA_024640745.1 Actinomycetes bacterium | reverse complement strand
CTGCCGCTGCGATCGCGTTGCCCATCTTTCCCGAGGACCGGTTCCCCAGGTAGCGCACCGAGTCGATCGGCTCGCGCGTCCCTCCGGCGGTGATCACCACATGAACTCCAGTGAGCGGTCCGCCGGGGAGAACGCCTGCGATCGCGTCGGCAATGCGTTCCGGGTCGGCGAGGCGTCCGATACCCGTGTCGCCGCCGGCGAGCGGACCGGCGAGCGGACCGACCGTGTGATAACCAAACGACCTCAGCCGGTCGATGTTGGCAACGGTTGCGGGATGCTCCCACATCTCGGTGTGCATGGCCGGAGCGATGACGACCGGGGCCGTCGTCGCCAGGACCGTCGCAGTGACTGCGTCGTCGGACAGTCCATTTGCGAGACGAGAGATCGTTGCCGCCGTTGCAGGCGCGATCACCACGGCATCGGCCCAACGACCGAGACTGGTGTGCGGACTCACGTCGTCGGCGTCGAAGAGGTCGACCACGGGCTGTTCACCGGTGATCGCTGCGAGGGTGGCCGGCCCGAGGAATCGTGTGGCCGATTCGGTCATCACGGTGCGGACGACGGCGCCGCGTTCGATCAGGCGGCGAGCCAGATACGCGGCCTTGTAGGCGGCGACGCCTCCAGAGACGCCGAGGACCACACGTCGCCCGGCGAGCATCGCCTACTCCTCGATGGGGGCGATGACGACCTTGTCCTCATAGATCTCTTCGAGAGCGATCGAGAGAGGCTTCCGGGAGAGGCTGTGCACCTGCGGTGGCACATATCCGCCCATGCCCTCGCCGAGCTGATTGAAGTAGGCGTTGATCTGCCGGGCGCGGCGGGCCGAGAGCACCACGAGTCCGAAGCGGGACTGCGTCTTCTCGATCACGGAGCCGATCGGCGGTTCGGTCATCATTCGGTGTTGCTCCTCGTCGGTGTACCACTCCCGGTCTGTGGAAAGGCGGCAATGTCTCCATCGGGAATGGCCGGGCCATCGAGTATAGAGACAACCTCGGAGATCGCGCCCTCGAGCTCGTCGTTGACAACGAGGATGTCGTAGTGGTCGCGCGCATCGAGCATCTGATCGTCCGCGACGGCCAGCCGCCGGTCGATGTCGGCCTCCGACGTGTCGCCGCGGGCCCGGAGTCGCCGCTCGAGCTCGTCCCGCGACGGCGGCATCAAGAAGACCAGCACCGACCGCGGACAGGCGCGCTTCACCTGATGCGCCCCGTCGTTCTCGATGTCGAGAATGACGTGGGTGCCCGCCTCGAGTACCTCGACCACCGGCGTGCGCGGCGTGCCGTACCGGTAGCCGCCGTACTCGGCCCACTCGAGCATCCCACCGGAATCCACGAGATCGGTGAACTCGTCCTGACCGACGAACCAATAGTCCACCCCATCGACCTCCCCTGGTCGAGGCGACCGGGTCGTCGCAGAGACGGAGAATTGGGCGCCGGTGCGCTCGAGCACGCCATCGATCACACTCGATTTGCCGACCCCAGACGGACCGGAGACCACGAGCAGGGTCCCGTCAGGCAAAGGCGTCGAGGAGGTTCTCGCGCTGGCGCGGGCCGAGGCCCCGGATCTTGCGGTTGTCCGGTATGCCGAGCTGCTCCATCAATCGCGTTGCCTTGATCTTGCCCATACGCGGCATCGACGCGATCAGCGGATACACCTTGGTGCCGGCAACGATGTCGTCGTCTTCGGCCTGGTCGAAGACCTCGGCCAGGGTCAGCGATCCGGTTTTGAGCAGCGCCTTGATCTCGGCGCGCCGTCGCCGTGCAGCAGCGGCCTTTTCGAGGGCCAGGGCACGCTGTTCATTGCTCATCGGGGGGAGTTTGTGAGTGTCGGCCATGGAGGGACTCTATCAATCGCGGGTGCCGGCACGATGGATCTGCTCCGCGATGGCGGCGGCAGCGGCGGCTGGGCTGCGGGCTGCGGTGATCGGGCGTCCAATCACCAGGAGATCCGCTCCACGCGTGATCGCCTCTGCGGGCGTCATCGTCCGCGCTTGGTCGTCGTCGCGCTCGGTGGGTCGAATCCCCGGTGTGACCCGGAGCAGGCCGGGAGCGACTTCGGATACCACATTCAGTTCTCTCGGCGACGACACGACGCCTTCGCACCCGGCCGCGGCGGCAACGCGGGCCATCCGAGCAACGAGCTTTCCCGGCGAGCGGTCGATGCCGATGCGTGCGAGGGACGCCTCGTCGTGTGAGGTGAGCACGGTGACCCCGAGGATGCCGGCCGAGGCCGCCCCGGCACCTTGGCGTAGTCCGGAGACGGCCGCTTCGAGCATCGCTTCTCCCCCGTTCACGTGGGCCGTGACCCATCGAGCACCGTGCTCCCCCAACCGTCGCGCGGCAGCCTCCACCTGTGACGGGATGTCGTTGAGCTTCGCGTCGGCGAAGACCGGCTTCCCCAGGCCGACGAGAGCAGAGATGAGGACGGGGCCGGGGCCGTAGAGCAATCCCAGGCCGATCTTGAAGCCGACAACATGGTCGGCGACTTGTTCGGCCAGCGAGACGGCCGTCTCCGCATTCGGCAGATCCAGCGCAACAACGACGCCCTTCACCACGACTCGGCCGCTCCGACCAATTCGTCCAGCGATGCAATGCCGTGCTTTGCCATGTACCGCTCCAGTTCCTTGACGATCCGCTTGCCCACCCGTGGTTCGGCGAAATGCGCGGTGCCGACGGCCACAGCTGAGGCTCCCGCCAGGAGGTACTCCACCACGTCGTCGCCGCATCGTACGCCGCCGCAGCCCAGAATCGGGATGTCGGGGTGCGCCTGAGCCACCTCCCACACGCATCGCAGCGCGATCGGCTTCAACGGTATCCCGGAGTAGCCGCCGACCACGCCGCTGAGCTTTGGGCGCCGCGTCTCGACGTCGATCCCTGCGCCCCAGACCGTATTGGTGAGCACCACCCAGTCGGCGCCGGCATCCCGGACTGCGGCCGCAATCGCTGCGATATCGACGGCGTTCGGGGAGAGCTTCGCCCCGATCGGGAGGTCGGTGGCCGCCCGCACCGCGTCGACGACCATCGCCGCGCTCGCAGCATCCAGGGCGAAGAGATGCCCGTCGTCGAGGTTCGGACAAGACAGATTGACCTCGACCGCGGCAACCGCAGCCTCCTCCAGTCCCGCCGCTACCTCGGCGAACCCTCCAGCGTCGCGGCCGACCGCCGACCCCCAGACCGGCACGGGAACATCGCAGAGCTTCGGTCCGACGTCGCGCTTCCACGCATCGATTCCGGGATTCTGGATACCGATGCCGTTCAGCATGCCGGTGCCGACCGAGCTCAACCGAGGCGCGGGACGACCCGCCCACGGCTCCGGGGACACCGATTTGGCAACGGCGGCGCCGTAGGCCCGGAAGTCGGCGGCACCGCTGAAATCCACAACCGATCCAACCGTGCCGGCCGCCGCAATGATCGGACTCCGAAGCTCCACCGGACCGAGACGGGTGCTCACGTCGGCCGAACCGCGCCTCATTGCGCCCTCCGATGAATCGCTGATTCGATCGTCACGCACCTCCACGCAGCGGCACGCCGTCGCGGGCCGTCAGGTCACCTCGATAGATCGTCGCCTTCGGCTTCCCGCGCAACTCGAGGCCGAAATACGGGCTGTTCTCCGAGCGCGACACGGTCGTCGAGGGTGTCCACATTGCTTCGGGATCGAAGACGGTCAGGTTCGCCGGCTGTCCGACGTCGGGCACGAGCCCCTGGCCCTCGATCCGACCGATGCGGGCGGGGGCGATCGACAGCCGGTCGAAGAAGTCCGTCTGATCGAGGCCGACGAACGTGTTGACCACCGCTGCCGCCCACTCGAGCCCGATGACACCGTTCGGCGCCTGCTCCCACGGCACCTCGTCTTCGTGTCCGGCGTGGGGGGCATGGTCGGTTCCAACGATGTCGATCGTCCCATCCTGCAGCCCGCGGCGCAGGGCGTCGCGGTCCTCCGTCGTTCGGAGCGGCGGCATCATCTTGTAGACCGGATCGGTATCTCCTGCGGCGTGGTGGTCGAACGCAAGGTGATGGGGCGTCACCTCTGCGGTCACCGGCAGCCCGTTTGCCTTCGCTGCAGCAATCATGTCCACAGCGGTCGCCGTCGACAGGTGCTGAATGTGATATGCCGAGCCCGTGACTTCGACGAGGCGGAGGTCGCGCGCGATGATCACGTCGTCTGCAGCAGCGGGAATCCCGTACATGCCGAGGAGCGACGACACGCTCCCCTCGTGCATGGAGCCACCGCGGGACAGACCGGCATCGACCGCGTGTTGCGAGATGACGCCGCCGCGCGTCGCGAGGTAGTCCATGGCTTGCCGGAGGAGCCCCGCGTCATCCACAACGTCGCCGTCGTCCGAGAACACGCGAACTCCGGCAGCCCAAAGTTCGTCGAGATGTGCCAGTTCGGATCCTGCGCGTCCCTTCGTGATGGCACCCGCCGGGATCACATCGACGAGACCCACCTCGGCGCCGCGTGTCGTGAC
>JAHEEL010000183.1 GCA_024640745.1 Actinomycetes bacterium | reverse complement strand
CCAGCGAGGCAGGAACCCTGCGAGATCGACCGGATCGACGGCCTCCACCTCGGCGCGGAGGTGGGCGAGGCTGGCCCGCCGTATCCGGCGCAGCACCATCGTGTCGACCCACTCCGGGTCGGCGCCGCCCGGCCGGAAGCCTCCGGCAACAACCCGATCACTCGCTGCAAGGCGCTCCAGAACGTCGGTGATGACCGCCACCGGTAGACCGATCTCCGCGGACGCCTCCGATACGGTGAACGGGCCGTGCGTGCGGGCATAGCGCCCGACCAGATCGCCCACCGGGTCCGCGACGGCATCGAGCAGTTGCGGCGGTGTCTGGTTTGGCGGCTCGATGCCGAGCCCGTCGTGCAGGCGAGCGAGGTCTTCGACCGCCGCGTACCGGATCCCGCCGTGCCACGAAACCCTCGCAATGCGGGTCGAACCCTCGAGTGCGGCGAGCTGTTCATCGAGGAGGTCCGGATCGGCGACACGATCGCGAAGGCCGTCGAAGTCAAGCGGCCCCATGTGGAGGAGCAGGTCGTGGACGGCATCTGCCGAGCGTGCCTTCCGGTCCGCGGAGCGGCGTTGGAGGTCTGTCTCCACCTCGGCAATCGCGCCTGCGTCGAGGAGCTCACGGAACTCGGGCTCCCCGAGCAAGTCGGCGAGAAGCGACCGATCGAGCGACAGGGCAGTCGCTCGCCGTTCGGCGATGGGAGCGTCGTAGTCGTACATGAAGGAGGCGACGAAGTCGAACGTGAGCGAGGTAGCAAACGGGCTCGGCCCCGGTAGATCGAGTTGGACCAGCTGCGTCCGGCGCTGTCGCACGTCATCGAGCACCTCCTCGAGTGCGGGGACGTCGAAATGGTCCTGAAGGATCTCCCGATAGGTCTCGAGGACGATTGGAAACGAGTCATGATCACGCGCCACCTCGAGCAAGTTGGCGGCCTTGCGGCGCTGGAGCCAGAGGGGCGTTCGCGTTCCGGGTCGCCGACGTGGGAGGAGCAGCGCCCGTGCCGCAGCCTCGCGGAACTTCGCCGTGAAGAGCGCGGAATCCGCGACCTCGGCCAGGAGCAGCGCGTCGAGGTCGGCGGGATCGATCATGAGGGGTTCCGTTGCCGGTGGCTCGTCCGCTTCGGGGAAGCGGAAGAGGATGCCGTCATCGGCCCAGATGACGTCCAGGTCGCTCCGGCGGGCTTCCCGGTAGCGCCGCCGTGCGGCGAGACCCCACGGTGCATGAACGCGCCCTCCGAACGGACTCAGGATGGCGACCCGCCAGTCTCCGATCTCGTCCCGGTATCGCTCCACGACGACTGTCCGGTCCGAAGGCACCGTACCGGCCGCGTCCTTCTCGTCCGCGATGAACGCAGCGAGATTCTGCGCCGCCCAGGGGTCGAGGTGGTACTCAGATCGGAGAACCGCTTTGGCTTCGCTGGGCGGCAGGCCGCTGATCCGACGCGTGAAGGCCCCGATGGCGCGGCCCAGCTCCACTGGCCGGCCGCCGGCGTCGCCATGCCAGAACGGCATCCTGTCGGCGCCAGAGCCCGGTGCCGGCGTCACCACGACGCGGTCACGTGTGATCTCGTCGATGCGCCACGCCGATGAGCCGAGCACGAAGCGGTCTCCGGGTCGGCTCTCGTAGACCATTTCCTCGTCGAGTTCTCCGACACGTGTTCCGTCGGGGAGCGTCACCCGGAAGAGTCCCCGATCGGGGATTGTGCCCGGATTGGTGACTGCCAGAATCCTTGCGTTCGATCGTCCGGCAATCGTGTCGGCGACGCGGTCCCAAACGATTCTCGGCCGCAATCCGGCGAACTCGTCGGACGGATACCGGCCGGCGAGCATGTCGAGCACGGACTCGAGTACGGGTCGGCTGAGCGCCCGATACGGGGCGGCGCTGCGCACCAGGTCGAAGAGTGCTCCGACCTCGATCTCCGAGCCCGCAGCGATCGCGACAATCTGCTGCGCGAGGACGTCGAGCGGGCTCTGCGGGATCCTCGTTTCCTCAATGGCGCCGTCGTACATGCGTTCCACCACGACGGCGGCTTCGAGGAGATCGCCGCGGTGCTTGGGAAATACCTTCGCAACACTTGTCGCTCCTACCTGGTGTCCGGCTCGCCCGACGCGTTGGAGGCCGCTCGCAACCGACGGCGGCGCTTCGACGAGGACGACGAGATCGACCGCTGCCATGTCGATGCCGAGCTCGAGCGTCGAAGTGGCGACGACGCCGCGCAGCTCACCTCGCTTGAGACGTTCCTCGATCTCGGTGCGCCGTTCGCGGGACACCGAGCCGTGGTGAGATTGGACGACCTCTGTGCCGGCCAGGCGATTGAGCTCTGCTGCAAGCCGCTCTGAGCGGCCGCGCGAGTTCACGAAGAAGATCGTCGAGCGGTGCTGGGCAAGGAGCTCGTGGAGCTTGGGATACACGGCCGGCCAGATCGACCGCGCCGGACGCTCTCCGTCGACTGCCGGCTCCTCGACTTCCGGCCGTGTCAAGTCGGCGACCGGGATGATGATCTCGAGGTCGAGCTCCTTGTCGCGCGGAGCGTCGACGAGCACGACCGGTCGCGGATTCCAGCCGTCGTCGGTCGGCGTGCCGCCGCCCAGGAAGTCTGCGATCGCTTCGAGGGGCCGCTGCGTTGCCGACAGCCCGATCCGTTGCTGCGGACCGGCCGCGATGGCATCGAGACGCTCGAGCGACAGCGAGAGATGGGATCCCCGCTTCGTGCCGGCGACCGAATGTACCTCATCGACGATCACGGTTCGGACCGATGCGAGGACGGTTCGCATCTGGGACGTGAGCATCAGGTAGAGGCTTTCGGGAGTGGTGATGAGGATGTCCGGTGGGGTGCGGAGCATGGCCCGACGTTCGGCCTGCGGTGTATCGCCTGTTCGCATCGCCGTCGCGACCGGGGAGAGCGAGACGCCGAGGAGTTCGGCGGCGGCCAGGATTCCCCTTCGCGGCGCGCGCAGATTGCGTTCCACGTCGTAGGCCAGCGCCTTCATCGGCGAGACGTAGAGGACGCGGCACCGGTCGGCGGGAGCCGGAGTTGGGCGAGCGACAAGGTCGTCGATAGCCCACAGGAATGCCGCGAGCGTCTTGCCTGAGCCCGTCGGAGCATGGATGAGCGTGTGACTTCCGGATGCGATGGCCTCCCATCCGTGCCGTTGTGCTTCGGTCGGCCGGTCGAACGATTCGGCAAACCAGTGGCGCGTTGGGGCAGAGAAGCGCTCGAGGGAATCCACTCCGGCAGGCTACCAATCCCCACGCATCGAAGACCCTCATGGGGGACTGGAGGCTTGCACGAATAGCTCAACGAGTAGGGTTTCGGGCTGATCCTTCAACCTATGGTCGAGGTCCCTGCAAACTACAAAATCGTCTTAGGCACGGCGTGGTGGGTAAGAAGCAGCGGCCCCGAACGCGATACGTACCGGGGAGTCGAAGCGTTTCGCTGTTGGGAGAACCGCAGCGGTCTGCCGCAAACGGTGGCGCGATCGCGCCGCAGGGCGTGATCAGCGTGCGGCCGCGCGAACAAGGGCGGCGGCGCGTTCCGGGTCGACCGGATTGGTGGCAATGCCACCGACTTTCGTGTCGGATCCGACGATCGCTCCCTGCCCGATCGAGAGGATTCGCGCGATGGTGTCCGCCGTTGCTCCGGATCCGACGAACACGGGGAGGCGCGACTGGTCGGCAACGATGCGGAGATCGTCGAGGCTGGTCGCTGCGCCGGTCCCGGTGCCCGAGACCACTACGGCATCGGCCCCGGCTCGTTCGACGAGGTCGTTGGTGGCGTCGAGGAGAGAGAGACCGGCCGGTGGTGTGGCGTGCTTCACAAAGACGTCGGCGAGGATCGCAACGTCGGGACAGAGTCCCCGCCGGGATCGTGCGATCTCTGCGGCGCGCCCGACGATCGGCCCCTGATCGGTGTACATCATGCCCGACAGCACGTTGACCCGAACGAACGACGCCCCCGTTGCCGCGGCGACCGCGAGTGCCCCCAGACCGTCGTTGCGCAAGACGTTCACGCCAGTTGGCAGGCCGATGGATGCAACCGCGGAGATCGCTGCGGTCATGGCAGCAATGGTCACCTTGGGGACGTCCTCGGCGTAGAAGGGGGCATCGCCAAAGTTCTCGACCATGACGCCGTCGAATCCTGCGTCGGACAGAACTGTGGCATCTTCGATCGCTCGCCCGATCACCGCTTCCATTGATCCGCCGAATCTCGGTGATCCCGGCAACGGCTCCAGGTGGACCATGCCGATCAGTCGAGGGAGGGTCACGGCCTAGTAGGCCCGAGCAATCTCGAGCGCGCGTTCGGCGGAAGGTCCCACCGCTTTCAACCCCGTTTCGGAGGCTGGTTGTCGGCGCACGACGACGCGGCACCAGTCGGCCGCCATACCGCGGATCACCTGGTCGGTGTCTTCCGGACCGAAGCGCCACGCGGCGTACTTCGGCCCCATGAGCTCGACACGGATGCCCTGCTTCGGATACGTCTCGCCGACCTGGTCGAAGGCGAACGGGAGGCTCTTCTGCCCGAGCCAC
>JAHEEL010000182.1 GCA_024640745.1 Actinomycetes bacterium | reverse complement strand
GAACCCCCGCGACGCGCAGCGTTTCAAACTCGTTGAAGCGCCCGACCCCGGCAAACGCCACGCGGTCGTAGATCTCACTGATCTTGTGCAGAGAGCGGCTCGGGTTCTGCCCGATCATGAGGATGCCGGTGTCGTACTCGACAACGGCGATCGGTCGCCCTCGTTGAATCCCCTTCCTGGCGAACTCAGCTCGATCCTTGATCAGTTGCTCGGGGGGAACATAGAACGGCATGGTCATGGGCGGCCCTCCAACACGGTCGCTGCGACGGGGGCAAGCTCTTCATCCGGGATCTCCCGATAGCCGTCGGCCGTCACCGTCACCATGTTCGGGTAGATCCCGCGCTTCGGGTCGGGACCCCCGGTCGCCGCGTCCTCTTCGGCAGCAGCAACGAGCGCTTCGAGCGCCAGCTGAATCGCATCCGACTCGGCGAGGTCCTCGCGCCACGAGGCCTTGAGAAACGCCCGCGCCTCAGCCCCGCCGGAGCCGGTGGTGGCGTAGTCCTGCTCGTCATATCGCCCGCCTACCACGTCATAGCTGTACAGCTTGCCGCGTTGTGCGTGATCGTCGTAGCCGCAGAACAGCGGCACAACGATCAGCCCCTGAAACGCCAGCGCCAGATTGCCGCGCACCATGCGCGCCAGGTAGTTCGCCTTGCCGTCGAGGCTCAACCGGGTGCCTTCGATCTTCTCATAGTGCTCGAGCTCGGTCTGGAAGAGCTTCGTGAGCTCAACCGCCATACCGGCCGTTCCCGAGATCGCAACGGCCGAACGCTCGTCCGCCGGATACACCTTCTTGACGCGTCGATGTGCGATCAGGTTTCCCGCGGTGGCCCGCCGGTCACCGGCCATGAGGATGCCGTCGGCCCAGCGCAGCGCCAGAATCGTCGTCGCCTCCGGAACGTCGATGTCACCCGCCGGCACGTCCCACGACGGCATGAGACCGTGCTGATCGAGGAGAGATGAGAAGCTGGCGGCCGGCACGATGGCGTGGTCATCCTCCGACATCAGGGGCCGCGACTTCACTGCCCGCCCTTCTGGACGTAGTTCTTCACGAATTCTTCGGCGTTCTCCTCGAGCACCGAATCGATCTCCTCGAGGAGATCGTCGATCCGCTCGGCGATCTCTTCCGAGTTCGCCGCTACCTCGGTTTCGACGCGATCGGAGGTGTCGCCCTCCCGGTCGGATGACCGCTGTTTCCGTTGCTTTTCAGCCATCGTTGCCTCCTAGGGCCCGCACCATCGCTGCCGCATCCGGTGAGGCCTCGAGCAGCTCCGCCACGTGGCGGCTCGTGCCCTTCAGTGGCTCCATCATAGGAACTCGTTTGAGTGATTCCTCCCCGACATCGAAAATGAGGGAATCCCAGTTCGCGGCGACGAGCGCCTCGGGAAAGCGCCGCACGCACGATCCGCGGAAGAACGCCCGGGTGTCACACGGTGGATCGAACACGGCCGCGGCGACTTCAGCGTCGTCGAAGAGCCTCCGCATGGCGCCTCGATCGACGAGCCGTTGGTAGAGACTGCGGTTCGGATCGACATCGTGATACTGCAGGTCGAGCAGCCGAAGCTTCGGATGGTTCCAGGCGAGATCGTCGCGCCGGCGATATCCCTCGAGAATCCGCAACTTCGCCGTCCAGTCGAGGCGGTCCGCGGTCTCCATCGGATCGCGCTCGAGATCGGCGAGGACCTGCTCCCATTCGTCGATCAGGTCCTCCCACACCGGGGCCACCCCGATTCGACGCGCATGCCTTGAAACCGTCTCGAAGTAGCGCCATTGCACATCCAACGCGGTGCAGCGCTTGCCGTCGCCCGTTTCGAACGCCACGCTGAGCGTCGGATCGTGGCTCACCGTCCACAGGGCGTGCACCGGATCGGTGATATCGATGGTACGGTCGAACGCCCCATCCTCGATGGCATCCAGCACCAACGCCGTCGTACCGAGCTTGAGGAACGTCTGGACCTCACTCAGGTTTGCGTCGCCGATGATGACATGGAGCCTGCGGTAGCGCGATGCATCGGCATGCGGCTCGTCCCGGGTGTTGATGATGGGCCGCTTCAGCGTGGTCTCGAGCCCCACCTGTTCTTCGAAGAAGTCTGCCCGCTGCGTGAGCTGGAAACCGACGCGGGGCCGCCCATTCTCGGCTCCGACCTTGCCGGCGCCGGTGAACACTTGGCGGGTCACGAAGAACGGAGTGAGATCGCGCACGATGTCGCCGAACGGCGTCAACCGTGAGATCAGGTAGTTCTCGTGTGCGCCGTAGGAGTTGCCCTTCCCATCGCTGTTGTTCTTGTGCACCACCATGCGTTCGTCCTGCCCGAGCAGCTTCTGCGCCGCGCCGACCGCCGCGACCATGACCCGCTCTCCCGCCTTGTCGTACAAGGCCGCCGTGCGAGGGTCGCTGCATTCCGGCGACGAGTACTCCGGGTGGGCGTGGTCGACGTACAGGCGCGCGCCGTTCGTGAGCACGGTGTTCACCAGACCGGCATCCGGCTCGGCCACGGCAGCCGTGCGCACCTCGGTCCCCCGCAGATCGCGCCCCGGGCTCTCCTCGTCGAATGACCAGCGGATGCGGGACGCGTTGCCTGGGTACGAGTTGACGACCGCGGAAGAGGCCACGATCGGATTGAAACCCGGCTGGTTGAGCACGGTGATTCCGAACTCGGTCTCGGTTCCGAGAACCTTGCGCAGCGCCATGTCCCTCAGAGGTACTGGCCGGGCGTGATCGCTTCGACGGCGCGGCTCTCCCGATCGCCCTCGATCAGGGTGCGGACGTAGACGATTCGCTCACCCTTCTTTCCGGAGATCTTCGCCCAGTCGTCGGGGTTGGTGGTGTTCGGCAGGTCCTCCTGCTCACGGAACTCCTGCACGATGGCAGCAATGAGGTCGTCCGTGCGCAAGCCGTTCACACGTTCGGCGATGTCCCGCTTGATGGCTTCTTTCTTTGCGCGCCGGACGATGTTCTCGATCATGGCGCCGGATGCAAAGTCGCGGAAGTAGAGGATCTCGCGATCGCCGTTGGCATACGTCACTTCGAGGAAGCGGTTCTCGACGTCCTCGCTGTACATCTTCTCCACCACGGCGTGGACCATCGCTGCGATCAATGCATCGGCGTCGTCACCATGCTCGGCGAGCTCCGCGGCGTCGTACGGCAACGCGTCGGTGAGGTAGATGCGGAAGATCTGCGCTGCGGCCTCGCGGTCCGGACGTTCGATCTTGATCTTGACGTCGAGCCGGCCGGGTCGGAGGATCGCCGGATCAATGAGGTCCTCACGGTTCGACGCACCGATGACGATGACGTTCTTCAGCGCCTCGACGCCGTCGAGCTCCGACAGCAGCTGCGGCACGATCGTCGACTCGACGTCGGAGGAGACCCCCGTACCGCGGGTCCGGAACAGTGAATCCATCTCGTCGAAGAAGACGATCACGGGCACACCCTGGTCCGATTTCTCCTTCGCTCGCTGGAAGATCAGCCGAATCTGACGCTCGGTCTCCCCGACGTACTTGTTGAGCAATTCCGGGCCCTTGATGTTGAGGAAGTACGAGCGGGTGTCCTCGCTGCCTTCCTTCTCGGCAACGGCCTTCGCGAGGCTGTTTGCCACCGCCTTGGCGATGAGCGTCTTGCCGCAGCCGGGCGGTCCGTAGAGGAGCACGCCTTTCGGAGGAGCGAGCCGATACTCCTCGAACCGATCCTTGTGCACGTAGGGAAGCTCGATGGCGTCACGGATCACCTCGATCTGGTCTCCCAGGCCCCCGATGTGGCTGTAGGTGACGTCGGGCACTTCTTCCAGGACCAGTTCACCCACCTCGGGGAGGATCAGCTTCTCGAGCACCAGACCCGTGACCGGATCGATCCGTGCATGATCGCCGGCGCGCAGAAACTCGTCGGCAACCGCTTCTGAGCGGCCAACGACGCGCTCCTCGTCGGCACGACCGATCACGATCAGCCGATCGTCCGAGATGACCTCTTTGATGGTGACAACCTCACCAGCGGGGTCGTAGGCCCGGGCGTCCACCACGTTGTAGACCTCGTTCAGGATCACCTCCTGGCCGACCCGGAGAGCCTTCACCTCGACGGTGGGATCGACGTTGACGCGAAGCTTCCTGCCGTTGGCGTTGACATCGACGGTGCCGTCCTCGTTCCTGCGAACCACGGTGCCAAATGGATTCGGGGGCGCCGTCAGGTTCTCGACCTCCTCGCGCAGCAACGCCAGTTGCTCTCTGGTCTCCTCCAGCGCCGCGGCGAGCTTCTCGTTCTGGCCCACGGCCTGCGCGAGCCGGCCTCTGGCCTCCAACAGCCGTTCCTCGAGCAGCCGAACCCGCCGCGGAGCATCCTGGATACGCCGCGTGAGCACTTCGATCTCCTCCTCGAGGAGCCGGATCTGTTGACGGAGTTGCAGGTCGTCGTGGTCGCTCACGGCCGGGTCCTCCCCCATCGGTTGGTTGGCGGGTACCGGATGGCCCTCCGAGTGTAGGCCGCACGGCTGTGTGCCGGAACACCTCCTTTTTCCGCCACGGTGCGGCAGAGCCCCGG
>JAHEEL010000024.1 GCA_024640745.1 Actinomycetes bacterium | reverse complement strand
GAGTCGGATCCGGGATCCGTTGCGGCCAGTTCCAGGTTGGTGCCCATCACGGCCAGCGGCGTGCGCAGCTCGTGCACGACCTCCTGAAGCCTGCGGTCGCGTTCCTCCTCGGCGGCCTCGACCTCAGCAAGTGCGTTGTTGACCGTGCCGAGCATGCTTCCGGCGACGATCCAGCCGACGGCGATGGCCGGAATCACCGACAGCCCGAGCGCCACGAGGCTCCAGCGAAGGGTGGCGGTCCGCGCCTCGGCGGCCGCCGCGGGATCGTCGTCGGCGACGAGGACCACGATCTCGCCGTCCACCTGGGCGACGCCAACCCTGGGTTCGGAGGAATCGGGCTCCTGCCACGCCGAGAAGGCTGTCGCGGTGACTGCAACGACGGCCGCGACCAGCAGGGTTGCCACGGCGATGCCGACGGCGAGCTTCACCCGGACGCCGGTCGTGCGCGGAAGCGAGGGAGTCGTACTCATGCGCTTCGCAGCCGGTACCCGCGTCCGGTGATGGTCTCGATCGGGTTCGCACCCGGCTGGGCATAGGCGAGCTTCCTGCGCAGGTTCGACAGGGTGACGCGGACGGTGTTGGTGAAGGGGTCTGCGTGCTCGTCCCACACGTGTTCGAGGAGTCGCTTTGCGCTGTGGACCTCGTCGGGGTGAAGGACGAACCACCGGAGCAGGGCAAACTCCTTGGCGGTGAGGTCGACGGGAACACCGTCGTAGGTCACCTCGTGGCGGGCGGTGTCGACCTCGATACCGGCGACGGACACCACGGAGCTGCCGAGGGCGCTATCACGACGCAGCAGCGCCCGGACCCGGGCACCCAGCTCGCGCAGGGAGAAGGGCTTGACGAGGTAGTCGTCGGCACCTTCGTCGAGTCCACGAATGCGGTCATCGATGCCGCCACGAGCGGTCAGCATGATCACCTTGGGCGGCAGAAGACCGGATTCGGCGTTGGCCGTGCCCCCATTCGTGACCTGTCGGCACACATCGAGGCCGTCGACGTCGGGGAGATTCAGGTCGAGGCACACGAGGTCGTACTCGCTGTAGGCGACCCGGTCGAGTGCGCTGGCGCCGTCCGCCGCGACATCGGTGGCATAGCCATCGCGCCGGAGACTGGTGGCGATCGCGGACGCGAGATCCTGCTCGTCCTCGACGACGAGGATGCGCATCAGCAGGCTTCCGATCGGTCGGCGACGGCGTTGGGTGCGGTGATGAAGGTGGGGGCTTTGTGCATGGGGATGGTTTGGTGTCCGGTATTGAGACGTTCAGATCGACTGGGAGGTTCCCAACTCATGGGACGGCCGCCGCCGGACCAGATCACTGCTGGGAGCGAAAGGCGCGCAGAGGCCCATCGGTGGATGGGGTTGATCGTGGTGCTCGTCAGCCAGCGTCATCGACACCGAAGAGGACGGCGCCCCAAATGGGTGTGAGGATCTCAGCGTATCGATCGGGCTCGGCGTCCTGGCGTCCCAGCACTTCCAGGGCGAGCTGTTCGCTCATGAGCGTGAGCGCAAGTGCAGTGGAATCGGGATCGAGGCCCGGTCGGATCACGCCGGCGATCTGGTCGCGGCGTATCGCTGCCGCAGTCGCATCGATCCAGTTCTGGGTAATGGTGGTGCGCCACATCGTGCGGAGGGATTCATCCAGGGCTGCGGCATCCACGATGGCGCTGAACAGCCTGATACGCGGCTTAATGGCACGGGCATCGCGCATTGCGTTGTCCCAGATCACTCCGCGGCTGCCGACGGCGTCGTCGTCTTTGAACCAGTCGCCGGCCTCGCCGAACAGCTCGACAACCAGGGACTCGAGCAGTGCGGCCACAACCCCGTTCACGCCATTGAACTGGCGGTAGAACGCAGTCCGCGACACGCCGGCCCGCTCCATGATGGAAGTGACGGTTGCCTCGCTCATACCCTGTTCCTCGAGGATCCCCGCGGTGGCGTCGAGGATCTTGGAGCGTGTCTTCGTTCCAGGCTGACGGCTCGCTCGATCACCCATGCCGAGAGGCTAGGAGCCGATAGCCGCTTCCCCAAAGAGAGCCGGTCCGACCGGTGTGCTACGGTGTGACACAACGTCACAAACGCGGCATCGAAGACCCTTCCGCGCTCCGTGACGCATGCGGCTGATCGCGATCAGGGAGGAACGACATGTCTGCCGATGTCAACGTTGCGACGTTCGCCCGAGCCGAGTCGGATGCAGCCATCAAGAATGTGCACAGCAAGATCGGGTTCAACAACTGGTTCCACCTTCGCGCCCCGACTCCCATCGACCAACAGGACGTGATCCGGATGAACCGTGACACGCTCTACTCATCGGTGGTCCTCGACCTCTCCGAACCGGCGACCGTCGTGATGCCAGAGACCGGTGGCCGCTACCAGAGCCTGCACGTCATCAATCAGGACCACTACAGCTATGCGGAGACCGAGCCGGGGCGATACGAGCTCACGCAGGACAAGGTCGGCACTCGGTACGCCTACCTGATCGTCCGTACCTTCCTCGATCCCGACAACATCGAAGCCACCCACGCCCTCCAGGACGCCCTGAAGGTCGAGGGCGGCGGAGACGGACCGCTTGACCTTCCCGACTGGAACATCGATCAGATGATGATCGCCAGAGACGCTCTGAACACGCTGGCGAAGCTCGGGATCAGCAACGTCGATGCTCTGGGCATCAAAGATGAGGTGGACCCCATCAAGCACCTGATCTTCACGGCAGCGGGGTGGGGCGGCATGCCCTTGAAGAACACCTTCGGCATCCTGGGTTCGGTGGCGAACAACGACGGCTCCCCGCATGTCCTCACCGCCAAAGACGTGCCGGTTCGGGCATTCTGGTCGGTGATCGTGTACGACGCCGATGGCTTCATCGCCGACAACGATCTCGGCGTGTACAGCTACAACAACGTCACCGCAGAGCCCAACGAAGACGGTTCGATCAGCATTCACTTCGGTGGCGACCCGGATCAGGTCAACTACATCCCGATTGCCGATGGATGGAATTTCGGCATCCGCCTCTACGAACCGGAACCTGAGGTCCTCGACGGCACCTGGGTCTTCCCCGAGATCGTTCCCGCGGACTAGCAAGCCAGGCCGGGTCGAACACATCTGAAGCCAGACGCACCGCCCAACACCGGTTTGGTTTCGGGTTGTCATTGCAGCGTTGCGCAAGTCTCATCTGACGATGTCATCCGGTCGAGGGGTATGTCGACACCGCTCGTTCGGGGCGACGCGACGCTTTGCCGTGAAGTGCTACACGCTCTCTCTGGCTTCCTGGAAGAGGGTGACCCCCCACACTGCCAGGTGAGCTGTGACGACGGCGATACCGACCGGAGCGATGCCACTGATCCCCACACCTACGACGCCGGCTCCGAGAAGGATGAAGCTCACTGGAGCACCGATCGTGCCGCCCGGTACTGCGGCGATCATCGCGGCGGCGGCGAGCGGCGCGGGAATGCCGGGAAGCAGTGTGTGGACGAGAATCCCGGCGGTCCCGCCAATGAAGAGGGTGGGGAAGACGGGACCTCCTAGGAACCCTGCCTCAGTGCTCAGGGTGAAGGCGATCATCTTCCCGATGAGCACGACGAGCAGGAGGCCTGCACCGAGGGTCGCGATGTTGTCGGTCTCGTAGGCGAGCTGGCTGCTGCCCCCGGTTGCAGTGAGGGGCAGAGCGAATGCTATGAGACCGACCGCGGCTCCGGCGATTCCGGCACGAAGGACCGGGTTGGCTATGAGCGGGACGATGTGTCGCAAGGCCTTCCCAATGAGCGCCTGCACGACCAGGACGATGACCGAGAAGAGCCCGAGGAGCGCGCCGTAGAGAAGGTGGACGTTCTCGTACTCGTAGCCGGAGATTCCGAAACTGTTGAGCATGACCTTCCCCGTCAGGCCGAAGAAGATCACGTACCCGATGGTTGCGGCAACGAGCTGGGGTATGAACGCGGCGACGTAGTTCGTCTTGCGCGTTGGCGACAATTCGGACCCCATCACCGCGGCAAACAGCGGCGCAGAGAACACCGCTCCAAGCCCGCCCGCCATGCCGGTCAGGGTGTACTCCTGTTTCGCCTCAATCTCATCCGTCGGAGATCGTGAGACGAGCCAGGCGCCCAAGCCGCCTCCCGAGACAACGATGCCGAAGGACGGGCCGAGGCTGGCACCGACGAACAGGGACACTGCAGAAACGGTGAACAGGCTGAGCGCACTGGAAGGATCCACCCAGCCCTGTCTCGCCAAGCCGACCGCTCCAGGGACCTTCTCGGGCACATGCCACCATCCCCGCAGCGCCGCCACGAGGATCGCCCCCAGGGAGACCAGCGGAATCCACCACCACTCCCCGGACCACGGATCCGAGCGCGGATCGCCGAAGAACAGGCTGATCCCGACGCCGGTTACCGCCGAATACAGGAGCGCGGCGACGCCGCCACCGATCCCGAGGAACAGAGCCGCAAACAGCAGCTTCCGATACCAGCCTTGTGAGACGGGGAGCACCACCGCTACCCGACGCTGCGACGGTCCATCCGCCGATTTAAACAGATTGGTGGATCCTGTTCGTTCGGTGTGGTGTTGCTCGTGACGGCCCCACCGATGATCAGCCCGTCTGGTACTCACCCCAATCACTCTCGACGGACCGGGCGCCGTGCGCCATCCTGATGAAAGACATGGAAGGCATCCACCCGCAGTACCCGACGGGCTTCGTTTGCGACGTCTGTGGCGGCATCGCCGTCATCGACGTCGATGACGGCGACCACTACCTGTGTGCTGCACACGCCATCGAACCGATGATGGATATCGACCTCACGAGAGACGAGCCGATCGTCGCTGTGGCTGCCACGCAGGCAACCATCTCGAAGGTGTTGGTGATGCGCGCCCCAACCGCACCGCCCGCTGGATCGATCGCCGACGGGGAGGTGCAGGCACTGCTCGACGAGATCGTCATCGGTCTGCGTGCCATCCGGCGCCGCCTCGAATCAACACCCGTCCCCTAGGCAGCCCTTTGCTGGGGGGAGGAGACCATGCATGTGACTTGTGGCTCCTCGACGTCCGGGACACCATCGACGACAATGCCGGTTGGAGGGTGCAATGACCGAACCCAGCCAACCATCGCAACTGTCGGCGGTCCCCATGGCCGCCGGGATGATCACCGGGGCATTGATCGGATTTGTCCTCTGGATTGCCACGGACACATTCGCGTTGTTCCCCGCGTTCCTCGGCGTTGGTCTCGTCCTGGGAATCGTGCTCCAAGCAGCCGTCGATCGCCGCAGTGATCGTTACGGAGCGCCCGCACGCCATCCGACACTCGCAAGAGACCGCCGGGAACCCGGCACGCATCTGGATTTGCCGTGCCGCCGCGGATTGGTGGGATTCGCCGCATCACCGGCCGCGAAGCCAATACGTTCACTCCGCCGCTCGGACCGCGATCGACCCGACGCTCCGGCGTCTACGCCGCGGTGGCCGTGATCGGTGGCGTGATCAAGACCGGGACCTGAGAGCGGCCGACGAACGACCGCCACCCACGCCGATTCGCCAGCCGTTGGGGCATGACGATGGTGGTCGGGTTGGCCCGTGTGGCGGTCTCGAACAGGTGCCGGCCCGCGTAGGCGCTCTCGGTCACCACCGCCGACGCTTCGCCGTTGCCGAGCCGTGACGCGTACGTCTCAGCGAGCCGCTCGAAGTAGATCGCAGTCGCATCCGGCACCGTGAGGTTCTCGGACTCGGCAAATGCCCGGACGTCATCCATCGTCTTGCGGTTGACCAGCACGACGACGGTGGCCCGACCGCCGCTGTTGACGGCCTCTTGGGCGACCTCGAGGGTCGCTTCCCCGTCACGGGCCGGTTCAACGAAGGCAACGACGTGTTCTTGTGTCTTCATGTCTTTCCTCTTCATGGCGTTTCTTCTTGGTTGTGGGGTTCACCGGTCGATCGCGGGATCCCCAGAATGAGGTCCCACAGAAAGGTGTCGTCGAGCGGATCTCCGGAAAGCAGCAGGCGGTAGTAGATGGGGCCGAGCACATGGTCCAGAATGCGGCTGATCTCGTCGTCGGGTGTGTCCGGATTGACGATCCGGCGCACGAGGCCGGCGGCAATGCTGCGACGCTCCGCCCAGAACGCGTGGAACGCCGTCGCCAGCTCCGCGTTGCGGGCCGACTCGCCGACGATCCCGGCGAGTATCGCCCCAAAGTCGGACCGTGTGTTCAGCCGGACGATGTCTTGGAGGAAGATGAACAGGGCGTAGGTGGGGTCGTCATCGGCCCGCACCGGCACGTTCTCGGCGGCCAGCACGGTGAGGACGTGCTGCACGAGGTCTTCCTTCGACTTCCACCGTCGGTACAGCGTGTCCTTGCCGACCCCGGCCGTGCGTGCGATCTCTTCCATCGACGTGCCGGTGAACCCGCGGCGTGCCAGAACGGCCCGGGCCGATTCGATGATGATTCGATCGAGCGCCGGGTCCCGCGGGCGTCCTCGCCGCGGCCGTTGAGTGTTTGTGTTCTCCACCACGTTCATTACTTTACCATACCGTCCTGTTTGGTAATAACGATTCTCTGCCGTTCGCTATTCCCCGCAAGCCACCATCGACCGCGCCGAAAGGCGTTCGTGTGCTGTCGCGGCGATCGGCGCGACCGACGGTCCAGATCTCATTGGAAACCTGCGGATGTCATGCCGCGTGGTGGTCGGCTACGCAGCGCCGCGCTAGCCCTCGAGGTCGCGATCACCGAGGAAGGCGAGCACCGCTGCAACGCGTCGATGCGTCTCGGACTCCCCCGGAGAGAGTCCGAGCTTGGCGAAGATCGAGTTGATGTGCTTCTCCACGGCCGAGTTCGAGATGAACAGCCGCTCGCCGATCGCAGCATTCGACCGGCCCTCCGCCATGGCACCGAGGACGTCCCGTTCCCGGTCAGTCAAGGTGGCGAGCAGTCGGTCGGGACCGGCGCGTTGTCGGTTCAGCAGGCCTTCGACGACGAGGGGGTCGATGACCGACCCTCCGGCGGTCACCTCGCGCAGCGCTCGCAGCAGCTCGTCGAGATCGCCGACTCGATCCTTGAGCAGGTAGGCCAGGCCGGCCGTGCCGTCCTTGAACAACTCGAACGCGTACAACGAGTTGGCATGCTGCGAGAGAACGACGACCCCGACATCGGGATGCCTCGCCCGGATGTCGCGCGAGGCATCGATGCCTTCCATCTGATGAGTGGGCGGCATCCGAATATCGACCAGGACGGCGTCCGGCTGCATCCGATCCACGGCGTCGCGCAGCTGGATGCCGTCCTCGACGGTGGCCAGCACCTCCACGTCCCCCGAGGCTTCGAGCAGCTGCCGGGTGCCCTCCCGCACCAGGTAATGATCGTCGGCGATGATGACCCGGATCACGGGGAGCTCTCGATGGGGATGCGGCCTTCCAGCACGGTCCCCCGGCCCGACGCAGCATCGAGTGAGACCTGGCCGGCCAGCGCGGTGAATCGATCCGTGAGGCCGGCGAGTCCGTTCCAGTTGATCGCCTCGGGGTCGAAGCCCGAGCCGTTGTCGATCACGCTCAACTCGAGGTCGCCGTTGGTCTGCGTGAGCTCAACCCGTGCCTCGGTCGCCTCGGCGTGCTTGAGCACATTGGTCAGCCCCTCGGTGACGAAGAAGTAGGCGGCGCCCTCGACGTCGTCCTCGAAGCGGTGCGAGCGCAATCCCGGCGACGCCTCGACTACCACATCGATCGGTAGGCGGCTGCAGCGATCCTCGACCGCTTCGACCAGGCCGCCGTCGGTGAGGACGCTCGGGTGGATGCCTTGGGCGAGTTCCCGCAGATCCTTGAGAATCGTTCCCGCGTCGCGCTGCAACTCGATCAGGGTTGCCTCGTCGAGTGTCCGCTGCTTGTTCTTGGCGCGCGCCAGCCCGAGCTTGGCGACGAGGGCGACCAACTCCTGCTGTGCACCGTCGTGGATGTTGCGCTCAAGACGCCGTCGCTCCGCTTCTTGCGCATGCACGATCCGGGCCGCCAGGCGGGCGTTGGATATGACCAATGCGGCCTGCCCGGCCAGCGCACCCACGAGGTCCGCATCGCGACCTTTGAAGCTCCCGCTCATCGGCGGGCCGCAGAGGATCCGCCCGAACTGATCCCCGCCGTTGCGGATCTCGGCGACGTGGACGGGTTCCCCGCTGGGGTCGCCCGACGTGAACGACGGCTCCGGGGGCAGGTCCACCGTGACCCAGCGCAGCCGCCCGGCCTGGCGCACCGTCTCGGCAAGGCGTTCATTCAATTCGGCTCCGGCGCCCGGTTCCCGAATCGAGCGGTCGAAGTCCGCGACCGCCGAGATGGGGGTCGGGCGTTCGCCGAACACCCACCGATCGGCGATTCGTTGGAGGCGCGCCCGCACCGGTTGGAACGCGAACGCCAGCACCGCCGTCACGATGATGGCGACCTCGAAGGGCAGCCGGGCTCCGGCGGCCAACCCCAGCCCGGCGGCCACGGCCGCGTAGACCACGAAGATGCCGATCGACAGTGCCCCGTAGGTGAACGAACGGCGAATGACGGCGTCGGTATCGAGCCACGCAGGCTGTTCGATCGCGGCCATCACCGTCGCCGGGATCAGGAGCAGCGCGAATGCGCCGAGCGTCGGGGCGAGCGTTCCGTGCATCGGAGATGCCGGATCAACGAGTGGCTGAATGATGAACGGGACGATGCCGAGCGCCATGGCGACCGCGGAACCGAACAGAACCCAACGGATCTGGCGGCGCTCTTCCGTGTTCTCCCGCCGATAGCGGACCAGCAGCACGCCGATGGCGATCAGGATCACGACCCCAAGGGCCTCGCGCATCGACGCCGTTGCCGGGCCGATCGGGCTCAGCGCTGCGAAGTGCAGCGGGTTGTCGAACGGTCCCCGGCTCCCGTAGCTGATCTCGCTGACCGGCACGTCGTGGTTGGCGAGCAACGCAAGGAGCATCGGCAACGGCAACAGCCACATGGCGGCGGCGAAGACCCGCTCACCGCGAGCCTTCGCGATGCCGCTCGGGAACAACCCGATCAGGAGCGACAAGCAGGCGAGGCCGATCATGGTGACGAGGGCCTCGATCGACAGCGCCCACGACATCCAAGCGCTCGCACCGTTCGCGTCGTACTGGCCGACGATGATTCGCTCGAGGAGCACCGGGTACGCCATCGCGAAGGCGGCGCCGCCCAGCAGCAGCCAGCCCGAGCGGTTCTCCGGCCGGCGCCACAGAAGGAAGATCCCGGCCGAGAGGAACGGAATCGGCACCGTCACCAAATAGAGGATCGAAGATCCGGGCGGCGGAGTTTGTCCGAGCGAGATCGCCAGCGCCACAACGACGGCTGCGGCGGCGGTGACCGCGACGAACCAGAGGACCCATCTCACGGGTTGCATTGTGCAGTCAAGCGGTGCGTTGTGTCCATTGAGGCCAGCCTCACTTTTGGGTCTCGTCGATCTGTGGCTGTCCCCACCCCACAAGTGAGGGCGGCACGGTTCCCCCGGCGTGTCCTGCTTCGTACGTTCTACGGGTCGTCGAAGCGAGGAGGAGCGACATGGCAACAGCAACGAGGGGCAGCGTCGCCGAGCACGCCGCCGACAGGCCGGCCGGACCGACCTGGATGGCGATGGCGCGCGCCGGCGCCATTGTGATGGTGATCTTCGCGATCGCCCTGCAGGCAACGGCGCGCACGATCATCCCGCCGGTGGCCGTGATCGGCGCGGTCTTCCTGGCGTTCATTCCCTTCCTGAAGAACGAACGACGCTGGGTCGGCCTCGCCGCGGCGGTCTTCGCCGTGACGGCCTACGCGGGGAACTTCCCGATCATCCTCGACGATCTTCAGAATCCCGAGTCGGCGCCGTCGTTCATTCTCCAGCTGTTGTCGACGGTCGGCGCCTTCCTGGTCACCGTCGGGGGTGTCGCGGCGTTCTTCGGCCCGCCGGCCCGATGGGTGCGCCCGTTGGCGCTCGCCGCGGCAGGAGTGTTCATTGCCGGTACGGTCGGTTCGGTGGCGCTCGCCGTGAACACCGACTCCGCCACCCGCTTGCCGGACGACGTCCAAGTCACGGCGCAACAGCTCATGTGGGCCCCTGACGACGTCGTCATCAACACCGGCAACTCGGGGATCTGGATCGAGAACAAGGACGGCATTCGCCACACGTTCACGATCCCCGAGCTCGACATCGATGTTGAGATTCCCGCGCTCAAGGCGCAGCGAGTCGACATCGATGCCCCACCGGGCTCCTACCTCATCATCTGCACCGTCCCCGGTCACGAGAGCATGACCGGCACCTTGACCATCACGAGCTGAGGAGGCTCCCAGTGAACGAAACCAAGTATCGCGAGGCGGAACAGCACCTGTGGGCGTCGGTCGGCCTCGAACCGAGCGAGCAGTACGTGGCGCTGCCGCGCATCGGCGTGAAGCTCCGGGTGCAGGAGGTCGGCGAGGGTGAGCCGGTGCTGTTCATCCACGGCGGGCCGAACTCGGGGTCGACCTGGGCGCCGCTGATCGAGCACTTCGACGGCTTCCGGTGTCTCATGGTGGATCGCCCCGGAACCGGACTGAGCGAGCCGTATCCGGTGACCCGCGAAAACCATCGAGCGTTCGGCGACGTGTTCATCGGGGATGTGCTGGACGGGCTCAGCATCGAGAGCGCCCACGTCGTGGCCTCGTCGTTCGGCGGAATGCTGGCCCTGCGGTCGGCGGCCGCCGAGCCGCAGTACGTCCGGCGGATGGTGCAGATGGCAGCTCCGGCGTTCGCTCCCGGCAGCTCCACACCGCCGTTCATGCGAGCCATCGGGGTCGGGCCGATCCGCCGGCTGATCAACACCCTGCCGCCCAACGCGCGGGCGAACCACAGCATTCTCCGGCAGATCGGACACGGTGCGTCGCTCGACGCGGGCACGATCCCCCAGGGGTTCTTTGACTGGTACCTGGCCTTGCAGCGGTACACGGACACGATGAAGAACGACGGCGCCATGATCAGCCACTTCGTCTCGCTACGGGGCTTCGATCCCGCCGACAACATCCCCGACGAGGTGTTTGCGGGGGTGGCGGCGCCGACTCTGTTCCTCTGGGGGTCCGACGACGGGTTCGGGGGCGAGGACGTCGCCAGGCATGTGACCTCACGCATGCCAAATGCGGAGCTCGTCATGCTGCCCGACTCGGGACATCTTCCATGGCTCGACGATCCGGCGTCCGTCGCCCGCCGCTCGCTGAAGTGGGTGGCGGCGTCCGATGCCGAGCTGACCTCGCGGGAGCGAAGCGTGTGAGGCACGGGCCCGGCGTGGAGCTTCCACCGATCAAATGGTCGCGACGATCCCCGAACCAGGAGATCGGCCGGCAAGCTCCCCACCGGGGCCTCGTCCTCATCGGCGCCTTGTCCGGAGTCGCCTCGGCGCTCGTCTTCACGGTCGTTCACGGTCTGACCATCAGCAACATCTGGCCGATGCTCGGCGTGATGCTGTTGGCCGGCGCCATGTGCGGAGCGTGCCTCGCGTGGAGCTACGGACACCTCTTCCCGCGCTTTTCGATCACCACCTGGGTGCGCTACAACGCCGCCTACCTCGCCATGTTCGCCGCCCTGGCCGCTGTGTCGGTTGTGGCGTTCGAACCGGTGACGACGATGGCTGCGGTCACGGAACGGGGCGGACCGGTCGACGATCTGATCGTGCAGGCGCTCCCGCTGTCGGGTGTCTTCGTCATTGCCTTCACCGGCGTGCTCGGCACGCAGTGGGCTCGCGACCGGACCGATTATCTGCGTCTCCTGGCGACGGTCGCGACGCTCATGTTGCTGCTCGGCCTGAACGTCTCCGTGCTCGGTCTGGTCGACTTCGGCGGCGCCTCGGTGCGTCCCGTCGCGACATTCTTCGCGTTGATCGTGCTGCTCGATGCGGTGTTCGCTGCAGCCGTCGCTGTCATCAGTGCATGGCCACATCGGTCCAACCGGCCCCGGGGAGGACAACTGGCCTAGTCGACCGTCACGAGATCGAGGCTCGCCAGGTCGGCACGCCAGCGAGCGACCAACTCGGGATCCTGGTAGGGGCTACGCTCCAGCCATGTCGCCACGTCGAGCCTCGGAAAGGCGGCTCGAAAACGGTCGGCGGTCGCGTGCGCTCGCCGGTCCAATCCCATCTCCGCCTGCGATGCCGCAAGGACGAGCAGCGCTTCGGCGTTGTTGGGTTGGTACTCGAGGACGGATTCCGCCACGGAGGCAGCCTGTTCGAGTCGACTGCCGACGAACAAGGAGCATGCCTTGACGGTCGGGTACCACGGCTTGTTGATTCCGGTGAGGCGCATCGCAGTATCGAGCAGGTCGACTGCCTCTTCCCAGTCTCCGAGATACCGTTTGAGACTCCCTTCGAGTCCAAACGTGACGTCGCACGTCGGCCGGGTGATCTCGAGATTGTCGATCGCTTCCACTGCCTCGGCGACCCGGCCGAGGGACATCAGAACCGCGGCGTCAACGGCCTGTGCCATCCCGGTCGGATCACCGATGTTCATGCCCGTTCGCGCCTGGGACCGCGCCGTGTCGAGCGCAGCCGCCGGATCCCTCGCCCACATGTTTGCGGCACCCAACCAGTTGGCGAACGCCGACAACACCCAGCCATACGGCAGCTCGGGATGTGACGCGGCGACCTCATCGAAGAGCGAGAGTGCCCGCTCCCAGCCTTCCCGAGTGTCGGACCTCAGGTGATACCAGCCCAGATAGACCTTTTCGATCGCAACCGGATCGTCGAGCTCGGCGTAGAGGCCTGCGGGGGCACCGACCACGAGTTCGATTTCGATGGCGTCGCCGACGTCCTGCGAGAGTCGATCGGAGAGGTCGAACATGTCGTCCACGGTGCCCGAAATCTTGTGCGACTTGACGACGTTCATCGTCGTAACGTCGAAAACGGTCGCATACACGCGAATCCGATCTCCGAACTGGTGAACGCCGCTCTCGAGCATGTACCGGGCGGCGCGACCCATCGCAGCGCCGGGCTCGTCGTCGCCGGCATCGACCACCACGAGTTCCGGAATCCCCGACAGGCGGTGGATGAGGTCGGCGCGGATCACCGCCGCCGCAGCGGCAACGTTGTCCTCGACACCCTCGGTGTGGATCGGCAGGACCGCAATGGTCGGTATCTCCAAGGCCAGCCCGGAAGCGGCACCTCCAGCGGACCCGTCGCTGGGCAGATCGACGAACTCGTACACCTCCACCGGCTCCGGGATGTTCTTCAGCCGGTGCGTGCCGCCCGGCCGAAAGCGCAGCGCCGGCTCGTCGAGCTCTCGATACACCGCGCCGGACACCGAGAGCCCACCCGGTCTCGCCAATGCCTGGATCCGTGCCGCAACATTCAATGCGTCTCCCTCGTAGTGGCCGTCCGAGACGGCAACGGATCCACGATCCATGCCCATGCGAAATCGGATCCTCCCAGCGGCCGGCGCTTCGACATCTCCCTGTTCGAGCGACGATGAGATCTCGATCGCTGCCTGAACACCGGCGACTGCGGTGTCGAAGACCGCCATGAAGTTGTCCCCGACGAAGTTGACGAGTGTTCCGTGGCGCGCGGCGATACATCGATCGACCAGACCACGCACGGTGACCATCGCTGCGGAGGTCGCGTCGAAGTCGTCGGCGAGCAGGCGCGAATACCCCACGATGTCCGCATTGAGGGCGCACACCGTCCGTTCGGGGCCGCGGTCTTGCTTCATCCGGCAAGCGTAGAGGAGGAAACGGCAGCCCGTCCGGGGTTCTTGCTGCGATCACTCGGCCGCGTCGGCCGCCGGTCGGAGGAGTCGACCTCCGGCCGGCGTGGATCAGTCGAGCGGGACCACTTCGAAGCCCCCCTCCTCCGTCGTCACCACCACCACGGTCTGATGCGTTTCGCTGCCCAAGGCGGCGAGCACTTCGTCGATCGATGCGAGATCCACCGGATTCGACGCCGCATGGAAGGTGCGCACGCGCATATCGGCCTCCGTGAGCGCTTGGGTGAGGTCCTGTCCGTCGGCCGTGATGAGGATCACATCCCGGACGTGCGGCTTCGGCGCAGCAGGCATCTCCGCGCGATCGTGGCGCACCACCACGAAGTGATACCACGCCAGCGCACCGGCCGTCACGACCAGGGCAAGCGGCACGGCAGCGGCGTCGAGGGTCGCCGAGCCGATCGTGCCGTCGAGGGCGTCCTCCACAACGGCGTAGACGAGGACAATCAAGCTCACGAGCGCCACCAGGCCGCTGACTCCGAGAATTGCGAACAGGTAGACGCGCCGAGTGGTCGAATGCACCTCTTCGGCGGCATCGCTTGCCCGGGCGCGCTGAATGCGGCTCCAGTAGATCGCCCACAGCGGACCGCCGACGACGAGCAACGTAAGCGCAACGGCGATCACATCGTTGTCGGAGCCGGTTATCTCGGTTCCGGCGAGCGTCCAGACCGCATACGTGAGCAGCGTGGCTATGCCTCCGCCGGTCACGAGCAGACCCGCGCCGGCGAGGAGATAGCCGTAGACCCGATCGACCTCCGTCCGTCCCCGCTCGCCGCCGGCGGAGAGGACGAGCCGGTGATACGTCCAGTCGGCTCCGCCGACGAGGACAACGGCGATCGCCGCGGGGACAACCTCGAAATGGGCTGCCGCCGTCCCCGACGGATCTGCCAGGAACCACTGCAGCACCCGGAACAGGCCGGTGCCGAGTCCTCCGACCACCATGAGCACGCCGCTGAGAACACCCGCCAGCAAGACGTAGGCGGTCCAGAGGAGGCTGCGTGCCTCGCGTCGCGCCGTTCGCAGCCAATACCACGACCACGCCAGCCCGCCAACGATGAACGCAACGAGGGGCGTCACGATCGCCTCCCGGGCCGATCCGACGACCGGGACATCGAACACGGCATCGTAGAACTCGACAAAGATGTTCGCCGTCGCAATCGCCGCCCCCGCCACCATCACGGACAGACCGACCAGTGAGCCGAGGAGGTGTTCGAGACGCATATTCCCCGCGTCGGCGTAGCGCTGCGCGACCCACCAGTGGGCGGCCCACACGCCACCCCAGATCACGGCGTTCACGAGCGCCACCCGGTCGAGGCCGTCGCCGGTCAGGAGCCGACCGAAGAGCGCGATCAGGAACGAGATGGAGACCACCAACGAGACGAACAACGTCAGCGTGAGATACGAGGCCCAACCCGCCGATCGGGCCTCGCCCGGATCGTCGCGCAGGCCGCGGCGGGTGTAGGCGGCCAGGGCCGTGAACGCCGGTAGGCCGACGACGACGAACGAGATCGACCGGGCGATCTCGCCGGTGTCGACGGTGATCTGCCGCGCCGACGCCGCCGCTGCGTCGATCAATCCGGCCACCCCGATGCAGGAGATCACGAGGGTTGCCAGCATCGCCAAGTACTGGAAGACACGACGAACGGAGACGCCGGAACTCTCGCCCGATGAGCGCTCCCGCGATCCGAGCAGCCGGACTACGAGCACGATGATGCCGACCACGATCAGGATCGGCAGAAGTCCGCCAATAGCCATCACGCCTCCTCGCAGTAGATCGGCCACGGAGCTTCGGCAATAAGCCACTCCCCCGCGACCTCCGTCAAGACCAGCGTCTCTTCGAACGTGTGCCCGTCCCCCAGGATCTGGCCCGGCCCCGAGCCTTCGGTGATGCGGACCGTCACGAGCATGGAATCTCCGTCCGATTCGGCGGCGACGATCACGATCCGAAGACCGTCGGGGGCTTCACGAACCTGACTCGTCTCGGAACCACAGCGTTCCAAGAGATCGCCGGTCATGAAGCGCTCCGCCTCCGCTCGATTCCGATCGATCACTGCTTGGAAGTATCCCGAGACGGCAGCCTCCGGTGTCCCCGCATCGAATTCGTTTGGAGCCCGCACCGCCAGCACGAGCGCCACCACGACCACCGCTGCGACGACCGCAACGATGACGCCGAGGACGATCCCGTCGCGCGTGACGCTCGTCATGCTCGTAGTGTCGTCCTCGCGAAGGCCACCGTCTAGGGTCGAACGAGGAGCACGACCGTCGACACAACCAACCACTGCTCGGGCGGTCTGGCAGCCCGAATCAGCACGGCTTCGTCAACACAGAACCCCGACGGTGCGACTACCTCCGTCAGGGTCTGCAGCGGCTTGGGAGGCGCGAGCCCGCTCCGTCCCGTTCGGAATCGCCTCGCGCTCGGACCAGCCGGCCGACCGCCCTCCGGCACGGATCCAAGCTCATCACAGCCGAACTGCGACAATGCCTTCATGACCAGACGAGCGGACATGGCCCGGGCCGCCGAGGATGACCCGCGGGCCGAGCCGCCGACGCGAGCGGACGAGCGCGA
>JAHEEL010000181.1 GCA_024640745.1 Actinomycetes bacterium | reverse complement strand
GGCATCGCGATTCGCGAGAACCGGGCACTCGTTGAGCAGCAGCGGTCCGATCTCGTCTCGTCGATCTCGCACGAGCTGCGGACACCTTTGACCGCGATGGTCGGCTTCCTCGATATCGTCAAGGAGGACTCGACGCTCTCCAAGGCAGAGCGGATCGAGATGATCGAGATCGTTGCCGAACAGGCGACGTATCTCGAGCGCATCGTCGAGGATCTGCTCTCGCTCGCGCACGGCTCACCGGATCGGATGGACCTCGATCTCGCTGAACGCAACGTCGCTGCGCTCATCGAGAATGCCGTCCTTGCGACGGCGGTCAATCGGCGACGTGTGGACGTCGACGTCGAGCCAGGCCTCATCGCCGTCGTCGACGGGAATCGCCTTCAGCAAGTTCTGGTGAATCTGCTTTCCAATGCTGCGCGCTATGGCGGTGACCAGTGTCTGGTCGCCGCGTTCGCCGAGGGGAGTGGGCTGGTCATCGAGGTCCACGACGCAGGGCCCGGTGTGCCGAAGAAGCACGAGCTTGCGATCTGGGAGCGCTTCGAGCGCGGCCAAAACCGGTACAACGCGGCGGTGCCGGGTTCCGGGATCGGACTGGCCATGGTGAGGAGCATTGCCGAATCGCACGGTGGGCGGGCGTCCTATCGACGATCGGAGCGGCTCGGTGGAGCCTGCTTCGCGATCGATCTACCCGGCAGGGTTGGAAAGCAACGGCCGATCGCCATCGTGCCTGGAGGCAAGATGGCGATCGGTTGAGCGCCGTCTGTCTAGCCCTGCTCGAATCCGAGCCGGTCTCCGTCGACCGTGACCGTGATCGTGTCGCCGTCTCGGAACGTGCCGTCGAGGATGGCGAGCGCGAGGGGATCAGCAATGGCGGTCTGGAGCAGCCGCTTGAGCGGGCGAGCGCCGTAGACGGCGTCGTAGCCGTGCTCGGTGAGCCAGTCGGCAGCTTCGTCGGAGAGTTCGAGCTCGATCCGGCGATCGGCGAGACGACCTTCGAACCCGGCGAACTGGATGGCTGCGATCTCCCGCAGGTCCTCTTTCGTCAACCGGTGGAAGACGATCACGTCGTCGATCCGGTTCAGGAACTCGGGTCGGAAGTGGGACCGCACCGCCTCCATGACACGGTTCTCGACGGCCTCATCCGGGAGATCGGGGTCGATGAACTCGGAACCGAGGTTTGAGGTCATGATCAGCACCGTGTTCGAGAAGTCAACGGTTCGACCATGCCCGTCGGTGAGGCGGCCGTCGTCCAGCAGCTGCAGAAGTGTGTTGAAGACGTCCGGGTGGGCCTTCTCGACTTCGTCGAGCAGAATGACGGCGTACGGCCGGCGCCGCACCGCCTCGGTGAGCTGGCCGCCTTCGTCATAGCCGACATAGCCGGGAGGCGCGCCGATGAGCCGGCTCACGGAGTGCTTCTCCATGTACTCCGACATGTCGATGCGGACCATCGCTCGTTCATCATCGAACAGGAAGCTCGCCAAAGCACGGGCAAGTTCCGTCTTCCCCACACCGGTCGGGCCGAGGAAGAGGAAGGAGCCGATAGGGCGATCCGGGTCGGAGAGACCGGCGCGCGACCGACGGATTGCATTCGAGACCGATTCGACGGCGTCGTGCTGACCGACGACTCGCTCATGGAGGTGCTCTTCGAGCCGGACGAGCTTCTGGACCTCGCCCTCCATGAGTTTGGCAACCGGAATGCCGGTCCAGCGGCTGACGACCTCGGCGACGTCCTCGTCGTCGACTTCCTCCTTGAGCATCTTCATGTCGGTCTGCAGGTCCTCGAGCTGCTTCTGCCGGTCGGCGAGATCACGCTCGAGATCCGGCAGCGTGCCGTATCGCAGTTGCGCCGCCAGTTCGAGATCTCCGGATCGCTCGGCACGATCGGTCGCAGAGCGCGTCTCCTCGATCGAGTGCTTCGTGTCGCGGATGCCGTCGATGGCGTCCTTCTCCAGTTGCCAATGGGCGCTGAGGGCGTCGAGCTGTTCTGCGACGTTGGCCAGATCCTGCTCGATTGCGGCGAGGCGAGCCAGCGACGCGTCGTCGGTCTCCTTTGTGAGCGCCTGTCGCTCGATCTCGAGCTGGCGCCGCCGCCGGGTCAGCTCGTCGATCTCGTCCGGCATTGAGTCGATCTCGATTCGGAGACGTGAGGCGGCTTCGTCGACCAGGTCGATGGCCTTGTCCGGGAGAAGCCGACCGCTGATGTATCGGTCGGACAGCACGGCCGCAGCGACCAGCGCGGCGTCCGTGATGCGGACACCGTGGTGCACCTCGTAGCGCTCCTTGAGGCCGCGCAGAATCCCGATGGCATCCTCGACCGACGGCGGCTCGATGAGAACCGGCTGGAAACGGCGCTCGAGTGCGGAGTCCTTCTCGATGTACTTGCGATACTCGTCGAGCGTGGTGGCTCCGATCATGCGGAGCTCGCCGCGGGCGAGCATCGGCTTGAGCATGTTCGATGCGTCCATCGAGCCTTCGGATGCGCCGGCGCCCACGATCGTGTGCATCTCATCGATGAAGGTGATGATCCGGCCTTCCGCGGCCTGAATCTCCGCAAGCACCGCCTGGAGGCGCTCCTCGAACTCGCCGCGGTACTTGGCTCCGGCAACGAGGCTGCCCATGTCGAGCGCAACGATCCGCTTGTTCTTCAGGCCCTCCGGCACGTCACCGTCGACGATCCGCTGGGCGAGGCCTTCGACGATCGCCGTCTTGCCGACGCCCGGCTCGCCGATCAGCACCGGGTTGTTCTTCGTGCGGCGAGAGAGCACCTGGATCGTGCGCCGTATCTCGTCGTCACGGCCGATGACCGGATCGAGCTTGCCTTGCTGAGCGAGTTCGGTGAGATCGCGCCCGAACTTCTCGAGCGGTGCGAACGTGTCTTCTGGATTCTGCGACGTGACGCGCTGGCTTCCGCGAATCTCGGCGAGGGCGCCCATCATGGCGTCCTTGGTGGCTCCGACGCCGCGAAGCAGCTCGCCGACGGTTCCGTCGGCCGCGGCGAGTGCGAGGAGGATGTGCTCGACCGATACGTAGTCGTCTTTGAGCGTCTGACGCTCGAGGTCGGCGGCGTCGAGCACGCCAAGTGTCGCGGGTGCGAACGCAACCTCGCTACCGCCGACCACCGTCGGGATCGCATCGAGGGCGCGCTGGACCGGCCCGGACACATCCGTAGCGTGGATGTCGAGTCGTGTCAGCACGGGGTAGATGAGACCATCGGGCTGGGCGAGAAGGGCGGCGAGCAGGTGGGCCGGTTCGACGTAGGGCTGATTACGCTGCGCCGCGGCTTCGCGAGCGGCGAGGACGGCCTGTTGAGATTTCTGCGTGAGCGAGTTGAAGTCCATGGATATCCGTTCGTGGGCGTGGGTAAGCGTTCACCGGTTCAACCCGAGGGGTAGCCTCTTTATGCCAGAAAACTTGAGCCCTAGCATATCAAATCCGAGTCGGCGAGGTGAAAGATGAGCTTCTCGGATCGCGGCGGCTGGTGGGTGGTCGCCCAGATCCTGCTCTTTGCGGCCTACGTCTACGCCATGGTCGCCGCCGACGGGCTCACCGAGGGCTTCGGTCTCGGATTCGCGAGGGTCACGGGCGTCGGCATGGTCGTGATCGCCGCCGTGATCGGCGGCTGGTCGGCGGTGATCCTCGGTCGCGACCTGTCGATCTTCCCGCATCCCCTGGAGGAGGCGAGGCTGGCCGACCGCGGGCCGTATCGGCTCGTCCGCCATCCGATCTACCTTGCCGTCATCATGGGGGCGGTTGGGTTGGCGCTCGCGCTGCTCAATCCCGCCGGCGTGATGGTTGGCATGTCCTTCGTCCCGTTCTTCATGGCGAAGACCGGCTTCGAAGAGGACCGGCTGGTCGATGTGGTCCCCGGGTATCGCGACTACCGCTCGGCGATCCCGTATCGCATCATCCCCTGGCTGATGTAGGCAAGCCGCAGGAAATGCCGGCGCGCGCCGCCGTGTTGACATCGGAACGTGACCAGGGAGCCCCAGAATGCCGAAAGCCGTGTGGAACGGAACCGTCATTGCCGAGAGCGACGACACCGTGATCGTGGAAGGAAACCACTACTTCGCGAGGAGCGCGCTGCACCGGGAGTACTTCACTCCGAGCGATCTGACCAGCCGCTGCCCGTGGAAGGGAGACGCCGGCTACTTCGACGTGGCGGTCGACGGCGAGGTCAACGCCGGGGCCGCCTGGTACTACGCCGATCCCGAGCCGGCCGCCGCGGAGGTTGCGGGCCGGGTCGCGTTCTGGAGGGGCGTGAGGATCGAGCCGTGATCGAGCGGGCGGTAGTCTGAAGGTCAGCGAGCACGGAGCCCTATGAACCCCATCCGCATCGTCGAGACCGAACGAGAAGACTTCGACGAGCCGGTCGTCGAGTTGTGGACGGACAACGAGTTCGTCGGGATGGTGTTCTGGGACGGGGCTACGACGATCGTTCAGATCTATCCGGCGGCCGACGACGACGTCGACGACCTCGAGCTGCGCGAGCTGTTTCGCGCACTCGAGATGGCCGAGAAGATCGTCGACCCAATGGCGTTCGATCAAGTGGACGGGCTCATCGAAGTGGGCGGCGTGCGCGCTCAGGCGA
>JAHEEL010000180.1 GCA_024640745.1 Actinomycetes bacterium | reverse complement strand
AGATGCAGGGACAGGCTGTGGACATCGCGACTCGATCCCTTCTCGACGCCGGAGTCGACGGCGTCGAGGTCATCGCCGTACGAGGTCCGGTCACTGAGATGCTCCTCGAGACTGCCGATACGTTGGACGCCTCGATGCTGGTAGTTGGAACACGCGGACTCGGGCCGCTGTCCGGGTTGCTGCTCGGCTCGATTAGTCGCCGTCTCCTATTCACCACTCACCGCCCTCTCGTTGTTGTTCCATACCAGCCAACTCCGAGCCCGCCCGCGTTGACCCGGGTCCTTGTCGGCGTCGACTGTTCGCCGGTGGCTCACATCGTGCTGTCGTGGTCGGCCATGTTCTGTGCGGATTTGGGTGTGCCGGCGACGATCGTTCGGTGTGCCGACCCCGGCTGCGAGAAGCCACCCGGACACGTTGGACGTGTCGATGACCGAGTCAGAGCCCAAGCAGAAGAGGCGCTGGTGTCGTTTCGCGATCGCGAAGTGGAATACGGAGTTGTCGTCGCTCACTGCGATCCTCGCGCAGCGCTCCTCGAGACTGCGGCGAGCGATCTCGCCGACCTGATTGTGGTCGGCAGGCGAGGAGAGGGCCAGTTCCGCGGGCTCGGTGGCACGACCTCCTACCTCGCGCGCCATTCACCGATTCCACTCGCCGTCATTCCTGATCAGCCGGAGGAGGATGTCTTGTGAAATCCACGGTCAACGGCCTGAATCTGATCGACCGCTGCAGTCTGCGCACCTCGGACTGGGTTCGAGTTCGCGGCTGCGTCTCTGGCAGGTGGGGCGCTTGGGCCGCGACGGCAGCGCAGTCGGTGCGGGCCATCTAGGGAGTCGGATGGAGACAACCCACGATACCCCGATCCCGTTCCACGTCCTTACGGTCGACGAGTGTCTCCGGGCATTGGACACTTCAACTCGTGGGCTCACCGCGGCTGAGGCGATTCGGCGTCTCGCCGCGTTCGGGCCGAATGAACTCGAGGAGCCGGAGCGGACCTCGCCATGGGCACTGCTCGCAGCCCAGTTCAGGAACGTCCTCATCGTCATCCTGCTGGTCGCCGTCGCTCTGTCTGCGGCTTTGGGGCACGGAGTCGAGGCCATCATCATCGGTATCATCGTCGTGTTCGCCGCTCTCCTTGGCTTCGTCCAGGAGTACCGTGCGGAGAGGGCAATCGAGGCGCTCCGGGAGATGGCAGCGCCGGCTGCCCGGGTACTCCGCGACGGTGATGAATCCATTGTCCGGGCCCGCGAGGTCGTTCCCGGAGATGTCGTGCTTCTCCAGGTCGGCGACCGCACTCCCGCGGACCTGCGGATTCTCGAGGCCGTCAACCTCCAGGCCGACGAGGCTCCACTGACCGGCGAATCGGTGCCGGTCGAGAAACACGCCGACCCGATAGCCAATCCCGCTACCGCTGTCGCCGACCGACGCGACATAGCGTATTCCGGGACCGTCATCACCTACGGCCGGGGGCAGGGAGTCGTCATCGCTACCGGGATGCGAACCGAATTCGGCAAGGTCGCCGGGATGCTCCAGTCCGTTGAGGTGGGGAGAACGCCCCTCCAGGAGAACCTCGACCACGTGGGCAGGGTTCTCGCCGTCATCGCTCTCGTGGTCGTCGGACTCATCGTCGCCCTCGGCGTGCTCCGAGGCCAGGACATCCTCGAGATGTTTCTCTTCGGGATTGCGCTCGCGGTCGCCGTTGTGCCTGAAGCGCTGCCCGCGGTCGTGACGATCTCTCTGGCGATGGGAGTGCAGCGAATCGTCAGGCGCAACGCACTCGTCCGCCGTCTTCCCGCGGTGGAGACCCTGGGAAGCACCTCAGTGATTTGTAGCGACAAGACGGGGACGTTGACGCGGAACGAGATGACCGTGCGCGAGGTCTTCGCCTCAGGGGTGTCGGCGATGCTTCTCGGTTCAGGATACGAACCGACGGGCGAGGTGACCGTCGACGGCGTCGCGGTGGAGGCGCCTGATTCGGTCGTCGACCTGCTCCGGGCGGCAGCGCTCGCTTCCGACGCGACGCTGGTCCGTGATGCCGAAGGACGCTGGGTCATCCGCGGCGACCCGACCGAGGGCGCGCTCATAGTGGCGGCCGCGAAGGTCGGCTTGGAGAGGGACGATCTCGAGGCCCGCTACCCGCGTACGGCGGAGATCCCGTTCAGCTCGGAACGGAAACGGATGACAACGCTGCACAGGACTCCCGAAGACGCCACTGCGTGCTCGAAGGGAGCAGCTGAGGTCGTCCTCCACGCGTGCACGACGGTGCTGGAAGACGGCAGCATCACTCCTCTGACCGAGACAAAGCGAGGGGAGATCATCGCTCGTGCCGAAACCATGGCGGGCCAGGGCATCCGGGTCCTCGGTGTCGCCAGTAAGCACGACGCCGATCTGGCCACCGCCGAGGAGAACATGACGTTCCTCGGACTCATCGGTCTCCTCGATCCGTCCCGGCCAGAGGCGGCGGCTTCGATCACCGCCTGCCGCGAAGCCGGCATCAAGGTCGTGATGATCACCGGCGACCACCCCGTGACGGCGACGGCCATCGCCGAGGAGCTCGGAATCTCCGCCGATGGCAGGGTCATGACCGGTCGAGAGCTCGAACAGGCAACCGACGATGAACTCGCCCGCGACGTCGCCGAACTCGACGTGTACGCACGGGTCTCGCCGGCAGACAAACTGCGGATCGTGACCGCCTGGCAGGAGCTCGGCGCGGTCGTCGCGATGACCGGTGATGGCGTCAATGATGCGCCAGCTCTGAAGAAGTCAGACATCGGAGTGGCCATGGGCATCTCCGGCACCGATGTCTCCCGAGAGGCTGCCGAGATGATCATCCTCGACGACAACTTCGCCTCCATCGTCGCCGCTGTAGAGGAAGGACGCGGAATCTTCAGGAACATCAAGAAGTACCTCATGTACCTGATCTCGTCAAACATCGGAGAGATTCTCCTCATGGCGGGCGCAACCATTGCTGGAATGCCGCTCCCCCTATCGGCCGTTCAGATCCTCTACGTCAACCTGGCAACCGACGGGTTGCCCGCCCTCGCCCTCTCCGTCGACCCGCCCGAGACCGACCTGATGCAACGGCCGCCGCGAAGTGCGGACCGAGGCATCTTCACGAGGCCCGTCGTAACGCTGATGTCCGTCGGTGGGGTGTGGTCCGGAATCGTCAACCTAGGAGTCTTCGCCGCAACCAGGGCGTTGGGCGGAACGGTGAAGGAGGCGATGGCACACACCTTCGTCTCCCTCGTGCTCATACAGTTCTTCAAGGCGTACAGCTACCGCTCTGACCGCCGCTCAGCGCTGGACGATCCGTTCGCCAATCGTTGGCTCAATCTCGCGGTCACCTGGGAGGTGCTGCTCCTCGCTGCGATCATGTACGTGCCGTTCCTCCAAGACGCCTTCGGCACCTCTGCCTTGAGCGCCGTGGAATGGTTCGTGCTCTTCTGCGTCGCTGCTTCGGTGGTTCCGGTCATCGAGGCGGCGAAGTGGATGGAGCGGCGCGGTTGGTTCGGCGAGATGGACTAGCTCCGCTCGGCCCGCGAGACCTCCACAAGCATTCGTTGGAGATTCAATTCCCAGAATTCAAGAAGGGAGTCCCGTTGCACATTCAGCACCGTCGATGTCGCAGCGCTGGCGCCCTGGGAGGCGCGCTGCGGATTCGGAGCGAAACGCTCCCCGAAGCCCTGCACGAGATCGGCCGGATGATGGTCAATGACTCCGAGGCCGTCCTCGCCGGCCGCGAGCCGACTCGTATGCAGTGCGCCACCCCGGAGCTGATTGATCGCCTCGGCGGCTGACCCAACGCGATTGCGGGAATTCCAGTGCCCGAAGGCTCCGTCAGCTGAGCCACAACAGACAACCGCCGATGGGTGAGTAACGTCGCGGCGAATGCGAGATTCCGACCACTGGGTCATCGCACCAGAATGATGAGTGATCGAAAGCCTGGTCATGGCACGGGGAGGTCGCAACCATCGTCGCGAACCGCACGCACTTCGAAGATCAGATCGACATCGATGCACCGATCGATGCGGTTTGGGCCCTCACGACCGACATCGAAGCCTGGCCGCAATTCAGCCCGACGATGACGCGCATCGAGCGGCTCGACGGCGGCCCGCTCGCAGTCGGCAGCGCGACCCGAGTCAAGCAGCCCGGACAGCGATCGACGGTGTGGACGGTGACGACGATCGATCCTCCGTTCTACTTCGAATGGCGAGCGAAGGTGTTCGGGACGACGATGACGGCCGCCCATCGTCTCGGCGAGACCGAATCGGGATGCCGCCAGACCCTGTCCGTCGACCTCGCCGGCACCGGGTCCGCGGTGCTGGCGCGTGTCCTGGGACGACAGATCGCGAAGTCTCTCGCCACCGAGAACGTGGCGTTCAAGGGGCAAGCGGAACGGGACCTGCCGGTATGAGGCGGGGGCTTGCCCGCCGCGCGGAGGGCACGAGCGTGCAGCGGCTCGTCGGTAGATCGCTCGGTCATTCGCGGCCGCATCGAGACGGGGGCACCGTGTTGGCAACAGGGATCGACCGCCCGCCGGGGGTCGGTTTCCCGTGAGCTTGGTCGACCTTCGAGCTCTCGCTGCGCAGTTCAGCGTCCCCGGCACCTTCATCGACGGCTG